>NZ_JBEXTX010000102.1:0-8633 GCF_040614175.1 Amycolatopsis sp. NPDC006131 | reverse complement strand
GCCCCACCAAACCCACCATCAACCCCGCGCCGCATCCAGCACCGGGCCCAGCTCCGCCACCACCGCGTCCAGCGGCGCCACGTCCTCCTGCGCCCGCGCCATCACGATCGCCCCTTCGAGCGCGCTGATCATCACCATCGCGAGCGACCGGCAACGCGCCTCCGGCACACCCATCTCCCGCAGACTGTCCGCCACCGGCCGCAGCCACGTCTCGAACCCCGCGCACACGGCCTGCCGCAGGTTTTCGTTGCCCGCCACCACGTCCGCCGTCGCCGCGACGAGCGGGCACCCCGCCGCGAAACCCTCCTCGCGAAACTGGTCCCGCCACTGCGCCACCATCCCGGCGAACAACCCGGCGGGAGTCGGCGCGGCCTCGGCGTACCGCTCGACCCGCCGCGCCGCGAAGTCGCCGGACCACGCCAGCGCCTCACGCACCAGCTGGTCCTTGCCGCCCGGGAAGTAGTGCTGCAGGGACCCCCGCGGCGCCGACGCGTGCTCCACCACCTCCCGCATCCCGGTGCCGCTCACCCCCTGCGTCCGGATCAGCTGCGCAGCGCTGTAGACCATCCGCTCCCGCGGCCCGCGCGTCACCTCGCGACCTCCCACACCGGTCCCGGCATCGTCAACTCGTAGCGGTACTCGCCGCGATCGACCCCGCCCAGCAGCCGGAAACCCTGACCCCGCAACAAAGCCTTCGCCGCCACATTGTCCGCGTGCGTCACCGCCCGCACCGTCCACCCCTCCCACCGGCCCGAAGTCCGCAACCACGAAGCCATCGCCGTCGCAATCCCCTGCCGCTGCCACGGGTCCGCGACCACGATGCCGAGCTCCGCGGCCCGCGCCTCGCCCGCGACCAGGTTCAGCAGCCCGGCAGGCGACCGCCCGCTGAACGCGACCAGCGCGACCCCGTGTGGCGGCCCGGCGAGGAGGTAACGCCGGTAGCGGACGAGGACGTCCCGCGGGTCCGGCCGCCCCGGCATCAGGAAGCGGTTCCGGAGAGTACCCGCGGAGCAGGCCAGGACCAGTTCGGCGACCTCCGCCGTGGACGTGCCGTCCAGCTCGGCCACCGTCATGACAGTTGTCATAGAATCCGGTGTACTCCTCGCCGTGCCCGGAAGCAAGCCCGGAACGCGCATAGACTGCCGGCATGCGGCGATGGGTGTCCCGGCTGGACCGGCAGGTGTTCGCGCGGGTGGCGGCGACCGACTCGGCGCTCCTGGACCGGGTGCTGCCCCGCCTCGGCCGCGCGGCCAACTACGGCGGCCTGTGGTGGGCGGTCAGCGGCACGCTCGCCGCGACGCGCAACCGCCGCGCGCGCCGCGCCGCCCTGCGCGGGATGCTTGCGCTGGGCATCGCGAGCGCGACGGCCAACGGCCTGAGCAAGCGGATCATCCGCCGCACCCGCCCGTCGACGGTCGCCATCCCGCCGGTCCGGCAGTTGCGGCGCGCGCCGTGGACGACGTCCTTCCCGTCCGGGCACTCCGCGTCCGCGGCCGCCTTCGCCGTCGGCGCCACGCTGGAGTGGCCCGCGCTCGCCGCGCCGGTCGGGGCTCTCGCCGCCGGGGTGGCCACCTCCCGCGTGGTCACCGGCGCGCACTACCCGTCCGACGTGCTCGCCGGGGTCGGCCTCGGCCTGACCGCGGGCCTCGTGACGTTGTCGTGGTGGCCGCGCACCCCGGCCGGCCCGTCGGACGCCGAACCGTGTCCGGCGCCCGCCCTGCCGACGGGTGACGGGCTGGTCCTGGTGGCCAACTCGTCCGCTGGCAGCGCGGGCGCGGCGATTTTGGACCACATCGCCGCGGAACTGCCGCAGGCCAAGATCGTCGAACCGGCCGACGGTGAGGACCTCACCGAGGCGATCACCGAGGCCGCCCGGACCTGCCGCGTCCTGGGCGTCGCGGGCGGGGACGGCACGATCAACGTCGCCGCGCGGGTCGCCGCCGAGCACGGCGTCCCGCTCCTCGTCGTCCCGGCGGGCACCCTGAATCACTTCGCACGCGACCTCGGCGTGGAGACGCCGGACGACGCGGTCACCGCGCTGCGGACCGGTTCCGCGGTGCGGATCGACCTCGGGGTGGCGGACAGCCAGGTGTTCGTCAACACCTGCAGCACCGGTCTCTACACCGATCTGGTCCGGTACCGGGAGAAGTGGGAGAAGCGGATCGGGAAGTGGCCGGCGGTGCTGGTCGGGCTGGTGCACGTGCTGCGCCGCGCGAAGCCGCAGGAGCTGGTGGTGAACGGCGAGCGGCGCCGCGTGTGGATGATCTTCGCGGGCAACGGGGCGTACCGCCCGCGCGGGTTCGCGCCCACGTACCGCCCCAGTCTGCACGACGGGCTGCTCGACATCCGCGTGGTGTACGCGGAAAGCCCGTTCGCGCGCACGCGGGTCGTGCTGGCCGTGCTGACCGGAACGCTGCGCTGGTGCACGCCGTACCAGGACCGGCCGGCGGCGCCGCAACTGAAGATCAGCGCCCCCGGCGGCCGCCTGCGCCTCGCGGTGGACGGCGAGCTGACCCAGGTCCCGCCCGACGTGACGCTGCGCAAGAACCGGGGCGCGCTGGTGGTCTACCGCTGAGCGGACCGCTCTCCCGTTCGGTCCGTCGCAGCCCCTCCCGGCCCTTGCCTGTCGTGACTCGGCCGAGGTCCGGTGGTCGACTGGCTCAGCCACTGATTCACCTCGGCGAAGTGGCAAAGTGGCCCAGCCAATCCTGGAGCCGCCGCGGCTGAACCATCGCCCGGGATCAGGGGCGTTCGGCGCGGGTCTTCAGGCGCTGGAGCGTCGCGGCGATGTTGGACCGGTTCTTGTCCTCGCGCTGCCACACGCCGGTCACCAGCGAACTCGGCGCGCGGAACCAGACCGGTCGCTTGTCCCACGTGCTTTCGGTCACCACGCAGCCGTCGCCGGCGGGCTCGATGTCGTATTGCCACCGGGAAACCGGGATGCCCAGCGAACGCACCTCGAAGGCGAACCGCTTCCCCTCGTCGGCGTCGGTGATCGTGCTGACGGTGCTCCACAACCGCGCTCCACGGCGGTTGATTCCGCGGAACCGCGCGCCGACCCGGGCGCCGGTCACCCCGCCCAGCCAGCGGAAACCGTTGTACTCCTCGGCCAGCTCGGCGAGCACGCCGGGATCGCTCACCAGGTCGTAGACCCGCCCCGGCTCCGCCGCGACATCGATCCGGCCCGTGGCACTGGGCCCCGACTGCCCCATGGACACCTCGCTACGCCGCGAACAGTTACATACCTACAGTATGTATCTCCGCGGTGCTCGTCAACAGCGCGGTCACGCGATCGGCGAGGCGGGTGTCGTCGGTGGGCGTGACGGTGATGCCGTCGCCGTCGCGGGAGACGAGGTACCGGCCGCGCGACGAGTCGAACCAGGTGACCACAGTGGATGATCGCGTGCCGGCGTGCGCGCCGATCTGCCCTCCGCTGGAACGGCTTCCGGCGAGGGCGTCCACTGCGAACGGATCCACCGGCGCGCCGGGCGTACCGGGCGGGAACACCGCGACGATCTCCGGGACCAGCGCGGTGGGCGGGATCTCGGTCAGCCAGATCTCGCCGCCGGCGAGCACGGCCAGCACCCCGGTCCGGCCCGCGGCCGCGGCGAGGGCGCGGACCGGGTAACCGATGTGCCCGACGGCGTCGACCGACACCTCCGGCCCGGCCAGCAGGGCGAGCAGCGCTTCGAGCCGGGCGTCGAGCCGGCGGCCGGACGCCAGGCCGCGTTCCGCGCACGACCGGTACACCTCGTCGGTGAGCCGCGCCCGGACGGCGAAGGTGCGGCCGGTGCTGGGCACCCGCAGCGGGTACGGCGCGGGCGGCAGTTCGAGGTCGCCCCAGAGGAGGTCGAACTCGGGGGCGGACAGGACGAAGTCGGGTCTTCGGGGGGTCATGCCGGCCACGCGGCGGGGGCCCGGCCGCCTGCGCCGGGCCCCGCCGCCTCGCCGAACCGGACGGCGAACGCGCCGCCACCGCTGCCCGGGCTCCCGGCACCGCCGAAACCGGCGGTGCCGGGGCACAACGAGCCAGCACCGCCGGAACCCGGGATCGCCGGGCCGGTGGTGCGCGTACCGGGCGGCCGGGGCGAGTTCGTCGCACCCGGCCGATGGGTGGCGCCACCCGCGGCGCCGCTGATCGCGGACGCGGGCGGAACCGGCGGATCACTCCGCCGGAAGTCATTGTGCCGCAACGATGATGCCGTCACGGAAGACGGAGCAGCGACTGAAACCGGCTGATCACTGGGCCGGGGATCGTTGCGGCGCAAGGGTGATGTAGAACCGGGAGAAGCACATGTGGATGAAACCGACAGAGCCCCCCGCCGGAAGTCACTGTCCGGCAACATGGATGAAGCAGACGTGGACGGAACCGGTGCGCTCGGCCGGGGATCGCTGTCCGGCAGCACCGACGATACAGTTGTGGACGGGACCTGTGAATCGCTCGGCCGAGAACCGTTGTCCGGCAACACCAACGAAGCAGACGTGGACGAGGCCGGTGCGCTCAGCCGGGGACCGCTGTCCGGCAGCACCGACGATGCAGTTGTGAACGGGACCGGTGGATCGCTTCGCCGAGAACCGTTGTCCGGCAACAACAACGAAGCAGACGCGGACGAAACCTGTGAATCGCCCCTCCGGGAATCGCTGTCCGGCAACACCGGCACCGCACCACATGAAGCAGACGCGGACGGCAGCGAATCCCCTGCACCGCGATCCGTAGGCGGAAACTCCCGTGAGCAACCGCCGTCACTCGTAGGCGCTTCGGTCTGCTGTGGGATCGACGAGCCAACCTCCGCCACTCCGGCAGCGAACGCGGCCATCACTGCCACCGCCTCGTCGTGCGCACGCCACGCGCGCTCGGCCGCGGGACGCAAGTCACCGGCGGCTTCGTGCAGCGTGTCGAATCCGCCGTGGCCGAAGAGGCGCTCGAGGGTCTCGTCCAGGTCGAACGGCGTCGGTTCCGGCATCGCGGCGCGGGCGGCCTCCGCGGCGGGGCCGGCGGCGGTGTGCACAGCCTCGTACATTTCGCGGTGGCTGCGCGCGGCCCAGTTCTGAGCGTCCTGCTCGCCCACGTCCGCGCTCCCCGTACTGATCGTTCCTGCCGAGATCACGCTCAGTGAAACCCGAAGCGACGCGCGACGCCAGCGACCACACGCCGCCATGCCCTATCGGACGGTCAACCCTGCCCGCCCACACCCGCCGCGCCCGGGCGGCAAGCACTTCGCCACACCCGCAGCGCCCGCGCGACGAGCGCTGCGCCACACCCGCCGCGCCCGGGCCGCGAGAGGCTTCGCCACCTCCGGCGCCTCGGTGCCCGGATCCGCGCGCCGGCTCAACCCGGCCCGGACAACAACCGCTTCGCCAGCTCCGCCGCCGCCTCGGTGCCCAGGTCCTCACACACCACAAGCGCCTCCCGACGGTGCTCGGCCGCCAGCTGGCCTCGACCGGTCGCGTCCAGCACCAGCGCCAGCTCCGCGAGCGCCTGCGCCCGCTGCCAGCGCGTCAGCACCTGCGTGAACACCTCCAAAGCCGCCTGCAGGCAGTCCTCCGCCAGGCCCAGCCGACCGGCCTCCCGCCAGGCCGCGCCCTCCTGGACGGCGCATTCGGCGCCCGGCACGGGGAAACCGCCCTCGTCGAACAGCGTCCGCGCCGTCCGGAACGCCTCGGCGCCGCCCGGCCAGTCACCGGTCTCCGTCAGCGCCCTGCCGAGCAACTGGAACGTCAGCGCGCGGAAGAACCGGTACGTGAACGGGTTCGCGTCGTCCCGGTAGCGGTCGGTGTCGGCGAGCACCTCGCGGTGCACCAGCAGCGCCTCGCCGGGACGGCCGACCGCGCACAGCACCTTCCCCAGCACGTTGCGGATCGACCCCTGCCCCATCCAGAAATCCATGTCCGCCAAGCCGACCGACCGCTCGACGTGGTCCAGCGCCTCCTCCGGCCGCCCCAGCCGCAACAACACCGAACCGAGGTACCCGAGCGCCCACGTCTGCTCACGCCGGTCGCCGATCTCGGTCGCGATCGCCAGCGCCTCCTCGTGCGCGGCGCGGCCACCTTCGTTGTCGCCGAGGCAGTAGTACCGCGCCCACCCGAGGAAGTTGAGCAACACGGCCTCGTCCGGCCGGCTGCCCAGCGCCCGCGCCGCGTCCACGCCCAGCGCGAACACCTCGGCCCACGGCAGCTGCTGGATCCGGCCGTCGGAGAACCAGTGCAACGCCCTGGCCAGGTCCACCACCTGCCGGTGCTTGCCGTGCGCGAGCGCGGCCCGTTGCGCGGCGAGCCAGTTCGCCGCCTCCGCGTCGAGCCAGGCCGCGGCCTCCTCCCGCGTCGCGAACCGGCTCGCCTCCAGCGAATCCCGCAACGCGTCCGGGTAGAACAGCCGCCCGGCCTCGATCCCGGTGTCCAGCAGGTGGTCCAGCACCGCGCACGTCGCCGCCGACGTCTCGCCGGCGTCCTCCTCGACGGCCAGCCGCTCTCGCGCGAACAGGCGGATCAGGTCGTGGAAGGTGTAGCGGCCGGGCACGCTGCCCGCCTGCAGGAGGTTCGCGTCGACCAGCTCGTCGATGTGGGCGCGCACGTCCGGGGCCGCCATGCCGGTGGCGACGGTGGCCAGGTCGGCGCCGAAGTCCGGGCCCGGGATCACCGCAAGGCGGCGGAACACCAGCCGCGCCGCCGGGGACAGCCGCCGGTGCGACATCTCGAACGCCGACCGCACCCGCAGGTCCCCCGCCGACAACGCGGCCAGCCGCGTGCTCTCGTCACGCAACTGGTCGACCAGGTAGGCGATCGTCCAGTGCGGCCTGGTCGCCAGCCGGTTGCCCGCGATCCGCACGGCCAGCGGCAGGTTCCCGCACAGCTCGGCCAGTTCAGCGGCCGCGGACGGCTCGGCGCGCACCCGGTCCGGCCCGGCGATCGCCGCGACCAGCGCGGACGCGTCCGCGGTCTCCAGCGGCCGCAGCCACAACCAGCGCGCCGACTCCAGCCCGGCCAGCGCGCGGCGGCAGGTGATGAGCGTCAGGCACCCGGTGGCGGCCGCCAGCAGGGGGCGGACCTGCGCCTCATCGGCCGCGTTGTCCAGCAGCACCAGGACCCGGCGGCCGGCCAGCAGCGACCGGAACAACGACGACTGCTCGGCCACCGCGGCCGGGATCTCCGCCGCCGGCACGTTCAGGCCACGCAGCAGGACGTCCAGCGCGGCGCGCGGGGTGACCGGCTGGTCGTCCATGCCGCGCAGGTCAACCGACAGGAACCCGTCCGGGAACTCGGCCGCCAGCAGGTGCGCGGCCGTGCGGGCCAGCGCCGTCTTGCCGACTCCGGGGTGCCCGACGAGCGACACGACCACACCGCTCGGGGTGGTGAGGGCGTCGGCCGCGGCGCGGCGCAACGCGTCCAGCTCGTGGTCGCGGCCGACCAGGTCCGGCACCGCGGCCGGCGGCGGCCCCGCGAACGGCGCGGCTGGTCTGGACCTGCGACGGCGGCCGTCGCGGGCCGCGGCCAGGAAGTCTTCACGGTTTCCGCCGGTCAGCCCGAGCGCGTCGGCGAGCGCTTCGGTGGAGCGGCGCTGCGCGGCGCGGGCCCGGCCGCGTTCCAGGTCGGACAGCGCGCGCACGCTGACCCCGGAGGCCTGCGCGAGGTCGGCCTGGGTGAGCCGGGCCGCGCGGCGATGGCGTAGCAGCAGTTCACCGAAGGTCGGACCCTCCCCCGGCGACCCTATGTCCAGTGTCTCGCTCACCGCCACCCATTAAACCGGCAGAACTGCGGGCGCCGAAACCTGCCGGTGCTTCCGCCTGGTTCCGCCTGTATCGGTACGGTTAGGTGGCCCTATGCCGTACAGCACCGCTACGCGGGAGATCCCCGGCGGCCGGCCCGCCGCCCGCCTGCACGCCGTCCCGGCGGCCGACCGCGCGGTGGTCCGCGTCGCGGTGCTGGCCGACGACGTGTTCCTGCGCGCCGGCCTGCTCAGCGAGATCCAGGGCAAACCCGGCATCCACGTCGTCAACGGCACGCCCGCCTCGGCGGACGTCGTGGTCGCGATGACCGAGTCGGTGGCCGGTCTGCCGGAGCTGGTGGCCGACGCCCCGACGAACGCGCGACTGGTCCTGATCACCGACGCGCCCCGCCCGGCGGAACTGTGGACCGCGATCGAGAACGGCCTGGTGGTGCTGCTCCCGCGCGCGGAGGTCACGACGGCCCGCCTGCTGCGCGCGATCGCCGACGCGCACCAGGGCCACGGCCACCTGCCTGCCGAACAGCTGGGCCAGGTGCTGCACGGGCTGGCCCGCCTGCAGCGCGAGGTACTGGCGCCGCGCGAGCTGATGCTGAACGGGCTGTCCCGCCGCGAGACCGAGGTGCTGCGCCGCCTCGCCGACGGCCAGGACACCGCCGAGATCGCCGCGGAAATGTCCTATTCGGAGCGCACCGTCAAGAACATCCTGCACAGCCTCACCAGCAGGCTTGGGCTGCGCAACCGCACGCACGCCGTGTCCTACGCGCTGCGCAACGGGCTCATCTGAGCGGCGCTCGAATTCCCGGTGAGTGGCGGACACGCCGAGGCGAGGCGGCGCCTCGGCAGGGTACCACGGCAGGGCAGGTCAGCGCCGGTGTCTTTCTCAGAAACCGGGCATTCGTCGCGTCATTCA
>NZ_JBEXTX010000101.1:0-29552 GCF_040614175.1 Amycolatopsis sp. NPDC006131 | reverse complement strand
GCACGCCCGGTTCGCCGACAAGTCCTCGGACTTCGTGGCCTACCTGAACCTGTGGGCAGGGCGACGTTGTGCCGCAGGGCAGCCAGGTCGACGACAACCTCGGCGCGGGGGAGATCGGGGCTCATCGCGGTCCATTTTCCCACGTCCGGGCCACTGGGCGCCCTGCGGGCGGGAAGGACGCCTCGCGGCGCCGGGTGGTCGGCTCGGGCGCCGGCCTCCCCCGCTGCCGCCATGGACCGTTTTCCCTAGCTCACGCCCCCTGCACCGGCACGTCGTGCACCAGCTGCCGCACCGCCAGGTGCCTGCCGCGGATCTCGTTGCCGACCTCGGGCGACTGCGGCTGCTCCAGGGTCACCTGCGCCTTCGCCTCCCACACCGGCGGCTCCGCGCCTCCCGCCAGCGCCCACGCCGCCTGGCGCGCGGCGCCCAGCGCGACGTGCTCCGCCGGCTCCGGCACCACCACCGGCACCCCGAACACGATCGGCGCGATCGCCCGCACCGCCTCGGACTGGGCCGCCCCGCCGATCAGCAGCACCCGCCGCGCGGCCAGGCCCTGCGCCGCCACCGCGTCGAGGCCCGCCGACAGGCCGCACAGCATCCCTTCGACCGCGGCGCGCGCCACGTTTTCCGGCGTCATGTTGCCCCGGCGCAAGCCGTGCAGCGAACCGGCCGCCGTGGGCAGGTTCGGGGTGCGCTCGCCGTCCAGGTACGGCAGCAGCGTCAGGCCCTCGGCGCCCGGCTGGGCCGCCAGCGCCAGCCGGTCGACCCCGGCCAGGTCGGTGCCCAGCATCGCGGCCGTCGCGGTCAGGACGCGCGCCGCGTTGAGCGTGCAGGCCAGCGGCAGGAACCGGCCGGTCGCGTCGGCGAAACCGGCGACCAGCCCGGTGGCGTCCGCGGACGCCGTCTCGCACACGCCGAACACCGTGCCGCTCGTGCCCAGCGACACGACGACGTCGCCCTCGCCGAGGCCCAGCGCCAGCGCCGCGGCCATGTTGTCGCCCGTGCCCGCCGACACCAGCACCCCGTCCGGCGTCCGCCCGGCCGCCTCCGCCGGGCCCAGCACCCGCGGCAGCTCCGGGTCCCGGCCGCCGAACGCGTGCTTGAGGATGTCCCGCCGGTACACGCCCTCCGCCGGCGAGAAGTAGCCCGTGCCGGACGCGTCGCCGCGGTCGGTCACCGGCTCGCCGCCGGTCAGCCGCCAGGTCAGCCAGTCGTGCGGCAGCACCACGCGCGCCACCCGGTCGGCCAGCTCCGGCTCGTTCTCCGCGAGCCACCGCAGCTTCGTCACCGTGAAGCTGGCGACCGGCACCGAGCCGACCGCCTCCGTCCACGCCGCCGGGCCGCCCAGCTCCCGCACCAGGTCCTCGGCCGCCTGCCCGGACCGCGTGTCGTTCCACAGCAACGCCGGCCGCACGACTTCGCCGTCCTCGTCGAGCGTCACCATGCCGTGCTGCTGACCGCCGACGCCGAGCGCCTGAACGCCGTCCAGCAACCCGTCACTGGCCTCGGTGAACGCCCGCCACCACTCGCGCGGGTCCACCTCGGTCGCGTCCGGGTGCGCGGCGCGGCCGGTGCGCACCACCGCGCCCGTCTCCGCGTCACAGACGACGATCTTGGTCGATTGGGTGGACGAGTCGACCCCGGCCACGAGCTTGTCCGTCATGATCCCTCCGGAACTTCGGCCACCAGCACTTCCACGCCGAGCGCCCGCATCGCGGCGATCTCGTCGGCGGGCGTCATGTCGTCGGTGATCACGACGTCGTAGGCGCCGACGTCACCGTAGTCGTAGGTCGCCGTGCGGCCGAACTTCGAATGGTCGACCACGAGCACGTTCCGGTTCGACGCGGCCAGCGCGGCCGTCTTCAGGTCGGCGTAGTCGCGCACCGGGTGGTAGAGCCGCCCGCCTGCGACCGCCGTCGCGGAGACGAACCCGACGTCGGCGCGCATCCGGCCCAGGGCGGCGACGGTGTCCGGACCGCTGCACGAGTCGAACTCCGTGTAGCGGCCGCCGAGCAGCAGCACCTCGACGCCCTCGGCCTCGCCGAGGATGCGGGCCTCCTCCAGCGAGTTGGTGATCACCACCAGCCGCCCCAGCTCCGGGAACCGGCGGACCAGCGGGAACAACGTCGTCGAGTCGTCGACGAACACCGTCTGCCCGGCCGTCACCTGCTCGAACGCCAGCGCCGACAACGCTTCCTTCAGCGGCAGGTTGAGGTTCTCCCGGAAGCGCTTCGCCGTCTCCATGGTCAGCGCCGGGTACGCCGCCACCTTGCCGCGCAGCTTGCGCAGCAGCCGCCGCTCCGCGAGGTCGTCGAGGTCGCGGTGCATCGTCATCAGGCTGACCCCGAACTGCTCGGTCAGCTGATCGATGCGCACCTCACCGCAGTCGATCACGTGCCGCAGGACCTCCTGGCGGCGCTGCTCGACCTCGGCGTCGGACGGTCTAGGCACGCACCACCGCCTTGATGACCGAGTCGTCCTTCCCGGCGATGGTGAGGGCCTGCTCGACCTCGTCCAGGCCGAACCGGTGGGTGACCAGGCGGTCCAGGTCGACCTCGCCGCCCGCGGCCAGCGCGATCGCCGTCGGCCAGGTGTTCGCGTACCGGAAGGTGCCGGTGACCTCCAGTTCGAAGTTCTGCACGTGCGCCAGCGGCAGCGGGATCTCGTCGCCGCCCATGCCGATCAGCACGACCCGGCCGGCGCGGGCGACCGTGCGGATCGCCTGCCCGGCCGCGGCGGGCACGCCCGAGCACTCGAGCAGCACGTCCGGCTCGAACCCGGCGTCGGCCAGGCTCTCCCGCGACACGTCGATCGTCGCGGTCGCGCCCAGCTCCTCCGCCACCTGGAGGCGCCGCGGGTTGACGTCGGTGACGACGACCTCGCTCGCGCCGAACGCCCGCGCGGTCTGCGTCGCGACCAGCCCGATCGGCCCGGCGCCGGTGATCAGCACCCGGCTGCCCGGCGCGACGCGCGACTTGCGGCTCGCCCACACACCCACCGACAGCGGTTCGAGCAGCCCGGCCGCGTCGTCGCTGAGCGCGTCCGGCACCGGGTGCGCGAAGTCCTCGCGCAGCACCACGTACTCGCAGAACGCGCCGTCGATCGGCGGGGTGCCGAAGAACCGCATGCGCGGGCACAGGTTGTAGCGGCCCGCCTTGCACTCGGCGCACACCGAGCACGGCACGCCCGGTTCGAGGGCCACCCGCGCGCCGATCTCGTGCCGCCGCGCGTCCTTCCCCCTGGCGACGACCACCCCGCTGGGCTCGTGGCCGAGGACCAGCGGCTGCTCGACGACGAAGTCGCCGATGCGGCCGTGCTCGTAGTAGTGCACGTCGGAACCGCAGGTGCCGACGGAGGCGACCCGGATCAGCACCTCGTCCGGCGCCGGCGCCGGCACGGGACGCTCCTCGACGCGGATGTCGTGGATCCCGTACAGCACGGCGACCTTCATCGTCGCGGGCACTTCACTCACCTGTCACGGCTCCCAGCGTCAGGCCGGTGACCAGCCACCGGCGCACGGCGAGACCGGCCACGATCATCGGCAACACCACAATAGTGCCGATGGCCGTGAGCTGGCCCCAGTCGATTCCCGTCTGCGTCACGAGCTGGTCGGCGGCGATCGGCAGGGTCTGCGAGTGCGGACCGCTGAACACCAGCGCGAACGCGTAGTCGTTCCAGGAGAACACCAGGCACAGCACGAAGGTGGTCACCAGGCCCGACTTGGTCAGCGGCAGCACGACGTGCCAGAACGCCTGCCACCGCGTGCAGCCCGCGACCAGCGCCGACTCCTCCACCGACGGCGGCACCTCGGCGAAGAACGCGCTCATCAGCCAGATCGCGAACGGCAGGTTGAACGTCAGGTACGCCAGGATCAGCCCGGGGATGCTGTCGATCAGGTTCGCGCCGCGGAACAGCAGGAACAGCGGCAGCACCACGACGGCGATCGGCGCCATCCGGGTCGAGATGATCCAGAACGCGACGTGCTTCTTGGCCCGCATGCGGGTCCCGGCGAGCCCGTAGCCCGCCAGCGCGCCGATCGCGACGGCGAGCACCGACGAGATCCCGGACGCGAGCACGCTGTGCCAGATGTAGGGGCCGAGGTTGTTGGCCCCGGTGAACAGGCTGCGGTAGTTCTCCAGCGTCGGCTGGAACAGGAACTCCGGCTCCGCGGCCGTGACGTCCACATCGGACTTGAACGAGGACGCCACCATCCACACCAGCGGCACCAGCGTCCACAGCAGACCGACGATCACCACGGCGCGGACGCCCACCCGGGCGCGCAGCGGCGTGCGGTCGATGGCGCTCGTCATCGGGTCAGCCCCTTCCTGTCCAGCACCCGGACGAACGCCCGCGCGATGAGGATCGTCACGACGAGCATGACGAGCCCGATCACCGCGGCGTAGCCGAGGTCGAAGAAGCGGAAAGCGGTTTCGTACAACCGGATCGGCACTGTCTTGGTCGCGTCCGCCGGGCCGCCGTTGGTGGTGACGCTGATGATGTCGAAGTAGCGGATCGCGTCCATCGAGCGGATCAGCAGCGCAACCAGCAGCACCCCGGAGATCGAGGGCAGCAGGACGTGCCGGAAGCTCTGCCAGCCGTTCGCGCCGTCCAGCGCCGCGGCCTCGCGGATGCTCTGCGGCACCGCGGTCAGGCCGGCGAGCACGACCAGCGTGATCAGCGGGGTCCACTCCCAGACGTCCATCGCGACCACCGCGAGGAACGCCGACGTGCCGCCGCCGAGGATGTCGCCGTGGTAGCCGACCAGGCCGAGCAGCCACGTGTAGAGGCCGAACGTGGAGTCGGTGAGGAACCGGCCGAGCAGGCCGACGATCACCGGCGCGACGAACATCGGCAGCAGGAACAGCGTCAGCAGCAGGTTGCGGGAGCGCACCAGCTTCCACAGGCACAGCGCGAATCCCAGGCCCAGCACCATTTCCAGGCCGACGGTCAGCACGAAGAAGGCGATGGTGCGCAGCCACTGCACCCACAGGTCGAGGTCGCCGAACAGCCGCGCCCAGTAGGTCAGGCCGACGTTGTCGAACACGACCCCGCCGAGCAGGTGCACGCGCGAGAAGCTCATCGCGATGATCGTGACCAGCGGGATGACCGACAGCAGCGCGAGCAGGATCATGCCCGGCGTCAGCATGAGGCCGTGGAAGCCGATCCGCTTGCGTGGCTTGGTGTTCCGCACCGGCGCCTCGGCCGGCGCGTTGAGTGTCGTGGTCATGCCGCCCACCCCCGTGCCGTGATCCGGTCGATCTTCGTGGCCGCGCCGCGCATGGTGTCCGCGGGCGAGGAGTCACCGGCGAGCATTTTGGACAGTTGCGTGTAGACGGCGGTGTCGCACTCGTTCCACATCGGGATCTTCGGCCGCAGACCGATGTTCTCCGGCTGCCACGCGGTCGCCACGGCGGGCGCGGCGAGGATGTTCGGCATCGCGGACGGCCGGTGCTCGGCGGCGCGGACCTCGGGCAGGTCGTAGACGGACTGCCGGGTCGGGGTGCCGCCGCCTGCCTCGCTCTTGAGGTTGGCCAGCTGCGTCTGCGTCGAGGTCGCCCAGAGCACGAACAGCCACGCGGCCATCCGCTCGTTGGGCTGGGTGTTGCCGTTGATGCCGATGCCGCAGCCGCCGTAGTGGTTGGCGGAGCGGACCGGACCGCGCGGCAGCGGGGCGTAACCGAAGCGGCCGGGCATGGCCTTCTCGTTGGCCGCCGCGTACTCGTGCCAGTTGACGCACATCGCAATCCGGCCCGAGCTGAGCGCCGGGGCGAGGCCGTTCCAGTCCCAGGTCTTCGACGACGGGTCGGCGATCGACAGGAGCCGCTGGTAGAACTCGGCGGCGGCGATGGCCTGGTCGCTGCCGAGGCGGCACGGGCCGGGGTCGGTGGTGCCGTAGAGGCCGACCTCGGTGCCGTTGTCGAAGTAGTCGCCGCCGTAGGACCACAGCACGTTGGAGAAGTCGCACATCAGCGAGTCGTGTTGTTTGGCCTGGTGGCCGGTGCCGTAGGCGACTTCGTCGGCGTTGTCGTTGAACCACCGGGCGATCCGCAGGTACTCGTCCCAGGTGCGGTCGAGGCCGGGGGTCGGGTCGAAGCCGAGGTCGTCGGCCATGCGCGCGCCGTACTTGTCGAACAGGTCGGCGCGGTACTGCCAGATCATCGTCGGGCAGTCGTAGGGGACGGCGAAGATCTTGTCCCGGTCGCCGAACCGGCCGGCCGCGTCGAGCTGGGTCGGGATGAAGTCGTCCCAGCCGGTGAACTCGGGCAGGCCGGGCTGCGCGGCGAGCTCGCGCAGGTCGACCAGGCCCTTCGAGTAGGGCGCGAGCACCTGGTAGGGGTCGGCGTAGATCACGTGGTACTGCGATTCGCCGCCGGCCAGGTCGAGCGCGACCTTCTGGACCAGGGCGGACAGCTCCAGCGTGACGATGTTGACGTTGATGCCGGTCAGATCCGTGAACGGCTTGAGGTTCGCCGCGATCGCCGCGGTGGGGGCGGTGTTCTCGGAGATCAGGTTGATGGTGGCGCCTGCGAACTGGCGCCAGCGGTCGTCGGTGACGATCCGCGGCGCGTCCTGCCGGGCGCTGCAGGCGCCGAGCAGGCCGCCGGTGGCGAGGGCCGCGCCGCCCGCCAGTGCCCCCCTGAGCACCGACCGCCGCGCGACGCCCCTTGGGGGCGCTCCCGTCATTGGGTTCCTCCGTAGTTGGTGGGGACGCCCACTTATTTACCAGAGGATCTCGCGGTTGTTAACACATAACTCGATAACTTGATGGGTAAGTTCTCCTGTAGGAGCTCTCGGTGATGGTTCGTGTTCAGAACGCGGTCGATCTAGGTCTGCGCGGCCGCCGGAATCGCCGCGAGGATCGCGCCCGGGAACACCCGCTCCGCGTCAGAGCACCGCGGCGCGCACCGTCCGCACGGCATCCGGGATCGCGGCCAGAATCCCCGACGCCGAGACCGGCACGCCCCGCGCCGCCAGATCCCCCGCCAGCGAATGCACGTACGCCGCACACCCCGCAGCCAGCCACGGCTCCAACCCACCCGCCAGCAGCGAGCCGATCAACCCGGACAGCACGTCCCCGGAACCGGCCGTCGCCAGCCACGAGCCGCGCGCGACGTTCACCAGCACCCGGCCGTCCGGGGCGGCGACGATCGTCACGTTGCCCTTCAGCAGCACCACGGCGTCGTACTTCGCCGCGGCCTCCCGCACCGACGCCACCCGGTCCTCGCCCGGCGAGCGGCCCATCAGGCGTTCGAACTCGCCCGCGTGCGGGGTCAGCACCAGCGGCGTGCCCGGGTCACGAGCGTCCAGGACGTCCGGGCGGTGCGCCATCAGCGTCGTCGCGTCGGCGTCCGCGCACACCGGGACCCCGGCGCCGAGCACGTGCCCCAGCACCTCACGCCCCTCGCGGCCGGTCCCGATCCCCGGCCCGACCACCCACGCCTGCACCCGCCCGGCGTCGGTCACCGAACCGGTCGCCACGACCTCCGGCCACCGCGACCGCACGACGTCAGCCGCCGGCCCGGCGTAGCGCACCATGCCGGACGTCGCGAGCACCGCCGAACCGGTCGCGAGCACCGCCGCGCCCGGGTAGGTCGCCGAGCCGGCCGCGACGCCCGTCACACCCTGGCTGTACTTGTTGTCCGCCGGCCCCGGCACCGGCCACGCGCGCCCGACGTCGGCCGCGTCCAGCTGCCACAGGTCCGGATCGTCCAGTTCCAGCCCGATGTCGACCAGCTCGACCCGCCCGCAGCGCGACGGGTTGAGCACGTGCACCGGTTTGCGCGCGCCGAACGTCACTGTCCGCGTGGCCGTGACCGCGTCGCCCGGCACCGCCCCGGTGTCCGGCTCGACGCCGCTGGGCAGGTCGACCGCCAGCACCGGCGCGCGAACGTGCTCGACCAGCGCGGCCGCGTCCGGGCGCAGGCCGCCGTGCGCGGACAGGCCGACGATCCCGTCGATCACCAGGTCCGCGGCTTCGAGCACCGCCGGGCCGTCCTCGGCGGACACCACCCGGCCCTTCGCCCGGCGCAGCGCGGCCAGCCCGGCGGCGTGCGCCTTCTCGGGCTTGAGCAGGATCGCGGTGACGCTCACGCCACGGCGGCGCAGGAACGCACCGGCCCACAACGCGTCGCCGCCGTTGTTGCCCGCGCCGACGAGCAGCGCGACGCGCCGCCCGGACACCTGCCCGGTGTGCTCGGCCAGCATCTCGGCCGCGTGCAGGGCGACCGCGAACGCGGCCTTGTGCATCAGCGCGCCCTCGGGCGTGGCGGCCAACAGCTTCTCTTCAGCCGAACGGATCCGGTCGGTGGTCCAGATTCCCTGCACGCGGCCCTGTTTACTCCACGGTCACGGACTTCGCCAGGTTCCGCGGCTTGTCCACGTCGTAACCACGCGAGCGAGCGATCTCGGCCGACAGCACCTGCAGCGGCACGGTGGACACCAGCGGCTGGAGCAGCGTCGGCACCGCCGGGACCTCGATCAGCTCGTCGGCGAACGGGCGCACCGTGTCGTCGCCCTCCTCGGCGATGACGATCGTGCGCGCGCCGCGGGCCTGGATCTCGCTGATGTTCGACACCAGCTTGGCGTGCAGCACCGCGCGGCCCTTCGGCGACGGCATCACGACGACGACCGGAAGGCCCTCCTCGATCAACGCGATCGGGCCGTGCTTCAGCTCACCGGCGGCGAAGGCCTCGGCGTGCATGTACGCCAGCTCCTTGAGCTTGAGCGCGCCCTCCAGCGCGACCGGGTAGCCGACGTGCCTGCCCAGGAACAGCACGGCCTTCGAGTCGGCGATGTCCCGGCTCAGCTCGCGCACCTGGTCCACAGTGGACAGAACCTTCTGCACGGCGGCCGGCATGGCCTCCAGCTCGGCGAACTCGCGTGCCACCTCGTCCGGGTACTTCGTGCCGCGGGCCTGCGCCAGTGCGAGGCCGACGAGGTAGTTCGCCGCGATCTGCGACAGGAAAGTCTTCGTCGCCGCGACCCCGACCTCCGGCCCGGCGTGCGTGTAGAGCACGGCGTCGGACTCGCGCGGGATCTGCGCGCCGTTGGTGTTGCAGACGGCCAGCACGCGCGCCTTCTGGTCGCGGGCGTGGCGGATCGCTTCGAGCGTGTCCGCGGTCTCCCCGGACTGCGACACGGCGACGACCAGGGTGTCCCGGTCCAGCACCGGGTCGCGGTAGCGGAACTCGCTGGCCAGCTCGACCTCGACGGGCAGGCGGCACCAGTGCTCGATCGCGTACTTGGCGACCAGGCCGGAGTGGTAGGCCGAGCCGCAGGCCACCACGAACACCTTGTCGACCTCGCGCAGGTCCTGGTCGGACAGGCGCTGCTCGTCGAGGATGATGCGGCCGCGGTCGAAGTGGCCGCGCAGCGTGTTCGCCAGCGCCTCCGGCTGCTCCTCGATCTCCTTGAGCATGAAGTACTCGTGGCCGCCCTTCTCGGCGGCCGAGAGGTCCCAGTTGACCGTGAACGGCTTGCCCTGCGCGGGCTCGCCGGCGAAGTCGGAGATGTCGTAGCCGTCGCGGCTGATGACGACGACCTGGTCCTGGCCCAGCTCGACGGCCTCGCGGGTATGCTCGATGAAGGCCGACACGTCGGAGGCGACGAAGTGCTCGCCCTCGCCGACCCCCACGACCAGCGGCGACGACCGCCGCGCGGCGACGATCATGTCCGGCTGGTCGGCGTGGGTGACGACCAGGGTGAACGCGCCTTCGAGGCGGCGGCACACGGCCCGGACGCTGGCCGGCAGGTCACCGGCGGTGGGGCCGTCGGCGTAGGCGCGGGCCACCAGGTGAGCGGCGGTCTCGGTGTCGGTGTCGCTGGTCATCTCGACACCGTCGGCCTCCAGCTCGGCCCGCAGGGCGGCGAAGTTCTCGATGATGCCGTTGTGCACGACCGCGACGCGCTGCGAGGCGTCCCGGTGCGGGTGCGAGTTGCGGTCGATGGGCGCGCCGTGGGTCGCCCAGCGGGTGTGGCCCATGCCCGCGGTGCCCGCGAACCGGTCGAGGCCGTGTTCGGAGAGCGCGCCCTCCAGGTTGGCCAGGCGGCCCGCCTTGCGTTCGACGGTCAGCGCGCCGGCGCCGTCCAGCACGGCCACCCCGGCCGAGTCATACCCGCGGTACTCCATCCGGCGCAGCCCGCCGAGCACGACGTCCAGCGCCTGCCGGTGACCGACATATCCCACGATTCCGCACACACCACCAGCCTAACGAGGGATACGGGTCGCGCTCCCCCGGCTCATCTCCACCTCGGCGAAACCGCGCTTCCGAAGGATGTTGCGCGGCCGTGCCGGGGCGGGCTGCCCTAAGCTCTCGACCATGGTCAGCAAGCCCAAGGAGCTGCTCGAAGAGCTGTCGCACGCGGGACCGCACGACGTGCTGCGGGGCAACCTCGCGCTCGCCGGATTGCCCGGTGTGGTGTTCACCCCACGAAGCGGCCTCGGGCTGCCGGCGGTGGCGTTCGGGCACGGTTGGTTGCAGCCGCCCGGGCGGTACCGCGGGCTGCTGGCGCATCTGGCGAGCTGGGGCATCGTGGCCGCCGCGCCCGCCACGCAGCTCGGTCCGCTGCCGTCGCACCGCCTGCTGGCCGCGGACCTGCGCACGACGCTCGACGTGGTGACCGGGGTGCGGCTCGGCCCGGACGCGATCAGCGTCGACCGGGACAGGCTGGGCCTGGCGGGCCACTCGACCGGCGGCGGATCGGCGGTGCTGGCCGCGGCCTCGGGCGGGGTGCGCGGGGTGGCGACGTTCGCCGCGGCGCAGACGCTGCCGTCGGCGAGCGCGGCCGCGGTGCGGGTGACGGCGCCGGGGCTGCACCTGGCCGCGGACGGCGACCTGGTCGCCCCGGCGGGCGGCAACGCCGAGTCGATAGCCAAGGCGTGGGGCGGGCCGGTCCAGTACCGGAAAGTCGACAAGTCGACGCACCTGGCGTTGACCGAGGGCAGCCACTGGAGCCAGCGCCTGCTCCACGGGAAGCCGAACCACCGGACGCAGGTACTGGTGCGGGCCCTGTTCACGGCGTTCTTCCTGACCCATCTGACCGGGACGGACAAGTACCGGCCGCTGCTGGAGACGGACGTGAAGCGCGCCGGGATCGATTTCTCGCGCGACGCGTTGCCGGTGGCTGCGTAGCTGCACCTCCGTCCGCCGCAGGAGTCCGGCCGCGCGGTCGGGGGCAGCCGGCGCCCCGCCGGCGCCGTCCGCACCCGCCCCGCCGCCCGCCAGAAGCCCAGCCGCGCACGTTCCGGGGGCAACGGGCGCCACACCAGCGCCGTCCACACCCGCCCAGCCACAACACCCCACCGCCCGCCAGAAGCCCAGCCGCGCACGTGCTGTGCCAACCGGCGCCCCACCAGCGCCATCCGCACCCGCCCAGCCACAACACCCCGCCGCCGCCAGAAGCCCAGCCGCGCGCCGGGGCAGCCTCACCACAGCCCCCGCCCCTCGGCTACAACGCCCCACAGGAGTCGGGTCGCGGGCTTTGGGATCAGCCCAGCCAGTCCTTGTTCGAGTAGTCGTCCTCGGGTTCGTCGGGGCGGGCGTGGCGGCCTCGGCGCGCCGGGGGTTCCGGTGGGGGCGCGTGGCGGTTCGTCGGTTCAGTCGCCATCTCGGGGTCTTCGAAGTCCATGCCCAGTGAGGCATTGGGGTCGGACTTCTCGGGCAGCTCCCACCCGGCGGCGGTCCTCGTGCGGGCGGCCTGCTCGGCGAGGCGCTGCACGCTCGCGGCGGCCTCCCGCGTGAGGTCGCCGGCGCGGGCCTGGCTCTCCGCGAGACTCGTCTCGACGCGGCGGCCGATCAGGTCCTGACGGGCGACGCGCTCGGCGGCGATCGCGTCGAGCTTCGTCTGGAACTCGCTCACCTGCGGGTTTCCTCCTCGTCCAGGGAGCCGCTGATGCGGCCACCCGAGCCGGGGCTGTCGAAGATGTCGCCGTCGACGCGGTAGGCGCGGGAGGACCGCTCGGGATCCTCACCACCCTGGTTCCCCGCGGCGGCGGGTGGCAGGCCGCCGAGCATGCTCATCCCGCTGGGATCGACAGCCGCGCCGACCGGATCAAGCCCCGGCGCGGTGCCGAGGGCGGCCCCGGACGCCGGAGGCGCCGAGGAGTGCCCGATCGAACCGGGATCGCCGAGAGAGCCGCTCACGGCCCCCTGCTCGGCCAGCCCATCGGAAACCCCACCCAGCGCGGCGGCCGGGGTGGTGCGCTCCTGCCCGCCCAGCGCAGTCCCGGCCGGGACCTCCGGGTCGGGAGGCACAAGGGACGGCACGCCACCGGCTGGGCCGGAGGGAACTTGATCCGAACCAGCCGAGCCGAAAGCGGTTGGCTGGGCGCCATCGGGCGCGCCAGCGGCGCCCGTGCCGAGATCGGGCAAGGAGCCGGAGTTTCCAGAGGACGCCTGGACGTCAGCGAAGACGCCAGCCGCCCCCGCGCGCTGAGCCGCATCAGCGAGGGGGCCAGCGCCTCCGAAGGCCTCCGCGTGGGCGGGGTCATTGGAACCCCCAGCCACCGGCCTCTGGGCTCCATCGGCGAGCGGGGCGAAGTCCGCGGCGCCAGCTGACTGGCCGGGGCCGCCGAGTGCGCCGGTCGCGCCGAGGCGCTGGGCCGGGTCGGTGGAGAGGCCGGGGGCGGACCCGGCGGCGCCGGGTGTGGCGGGCCGGGCGGTCGGCTCCTCACCCAGGGGGTACGTCGTCGGGGCACCGGGGACGGACCCGGGGCCGCCGGGCGCGGTTGGCTCCTCGCCGAGGGTGTACGTCGTTGGGGTGCCCGTGCCGTCGTCGAGCGTGATCACCGTTGGGCCGGTCTCGCCGGCTGGGCGGTCGGCTGTGATGTGCAGTGGGCCGTCGTCGATGTGGATTTTGCCGTCGGCGGCCGGGGTGTACGCGGGGGTCGCCGGGTCGGGGGTGCCCCACGTGAGCTGGTAGTCCTTCGGCTGACCGTCGCCGTTGTCGATTTTGATGGCCATTCGGCCGGTCTGGTCGGGCTCGGTCAGTTCGAGCTTGCTGTCGCCCCGCTGGACCGTCAGCGTGTCCTGCTCGTCCGGCACCGGCGCGGCGGGCGGCACCGCCGGGGGCACGACCGGAGGGGCGAGTGGTGGTGTCGCACCCGCGCCACCCGCCAAACCCGTCGGGCCAGCGCCACCCGCCGAACCCGCGGCGCCACCGCCGGAGCCGCCCGCGCCACCGGCACCGGAGCTCCGAGCCGGGACCGGCGCGGCCTCGCCGACCGCAGCGAACGGGTTGTCCGGCACCTGCTGCAACTCGGTGTTCAACGCCGACCACTGGGCCGCCACCGCCACGCGCGTGTTCTCGCACATCGTCTGGAACTCGCCGACGAAACCGGCGAACCAGCGGCAGAACTCCGCCAGCCAGCTCTTCGCCCACGACTGCACCGCGTCCAGCAGCTCGTCCGACATCCCGAACGACGAGCCCACCAGCAGCTGCCCCGCCAACGGCGATTGCTGCCCCAGCAGGAACGGGATGAAGTGCTTGAAGTCGTCCGCGCTGGCGTTGCGCCCCAGCTCGGCGATCCCCGCGAGGCGCGAGGTGTCCTGCGCCGTCAGGCCCTGCTGCTGCGGCCACGTCTGGAACGCGTACTGCAGCACCCACGAAGCCTTGTCCCGGCACGAGCCGGCGACCGCGGCGATCGTCCGGTTCACCACGTCCGCCGCGTGCTCCAGCGACTGCTCGACGGCCCTGACCCCGTCCCCGAACTTCGTCCAGGACGCCGCCGCCGCGCTCTTCCCGTCGCCCTCCCACGAGCCGAACAACGCCTGCATCGCGGAGTTCTGCGACGGCGCCGCGTCCGCGACCGACTCCCGCACCTGCACGATCTCGGTCACCCCGGCGGCGAACTTGTCGAACGGGATGTCGCGCTGCTCGTCGTACCGGTCGATCAGCTCCTGCAGGCGGAAGTCCGGCAGCCCGGGCGCCGCCACCGCGCGCGCCCTGCTGTAGACGGGCAGCCACACCCGGAAACTGTCCAGCCCCGGCACGCCGGCGTCGAGGATCTCGTTCGAGTTCGCCGCCCCCGGGCTGGTGTCCGACCCCTTCAGCGAGTCGAGGCGCGCCTTCCCGTCGTCGACCGCCCGCGCCTGCGCCTCGCGCGCCGCCTGCATGTTCGCGTCGTGCTTGCCCTGCGCCGCGGAGTACGCGTCGTAGGCGAAGGCGCCGTCCTGGAGGTCCCGGTCGGTGAACCCGAACCGGTCCTGATAGGACTCCAGCAGCTCCTTCTTCTCGTTCTCGTTCGCGAAGCCGTAGACGACCGGGTCGACGTCACCGATCGCGTCGAAGTAGCGGACGAGCAGGGTGCGCTTGGTCTCGTCGTCGATCCCCGGGTCGTCGACGAGCTGCCGGACCTCCTCGATCGTGGGCAGCCGCTCCGCCATCAGCTCGCCGCCGTCCGCACGTCGCCCTGGGACCGGTCGTCCGCCGCCGTGTAGGACCCGCTCGCGCGGCCAAGCTTGTCCGCGAACTCACCGGAGGCTCGCACGTAGCTGTCCACACAGGCCACCAGCCGCTGCACGCCCGCCTGGTACCCGGCGAAGGACTCGTGGTGCTTGCGGCCGAAGTCCTCGGCCGTGATCCGCACGTCCTTGAGGTTGGGCAGCGTGTACCGCAGCTGCGTCCCCGGCTCGTCCCGCACCGTGCCGGCGGCGGCGCTGAGCTGCTGCGGATCGACCTCGTACCCGGCCACGACCACTCCCCCTCGCTCCGTGTCGTGCACAGAACATACCTACCGGGTACGACAATCCGCAGTCGGTTCAGGAGACGGACGAAACGACTCCGGCGAGGCGGTCCGCGGCGGCCTGGGCGGTTTCCTGTGACGGCGCCTCGACCATCACCCGCACCAGCTGCTCGGTGCCGGACGGGCGCAGCAGGACGCGGCCCTCGTCGCCCAGCTCGGCCTCCACGGCCTCGACGGCTTCGCGCACGACGTCGGACTTCGCGACCGTCGCCTTGTCCGAGACCCGCACGTTGACCAGCACCTGGGGCAGCTTGCGCATCACGCCGGCCAGCTCGGCCAGCGTCTTGCCGGTCGACGCGACCCGGCTCATCACCCGCAGCGCGGTGAGCAGGCCGTCGCCGGTGGTGGCGAGCGCCGGGAACACCACGTGGCCGGACTGCTCGCCGCCCAGCGCGTACCCGCCCGCGCGCAGCTCCTCCAGCACGTACCGGTCGCCGACGGCCGTGGTGCGCAGGTTGACCCGGTGGTCGCGCATGGCCAGGTGCAGGCCGAGGTTGCTCATCACGGTCGCGACGAGAGTGTCGTGGGTCAGCTCCCCGGCCTCGGCCATCGCGAGCGCCAGGATCGCCATGATCTGGTCGCCGTCCACCAGCTCGCCGGAGGCGTCCACGGCGAGGCAGCGGTCGGCGTCGCCGTCGTGGGCGATGCCCAGGTCGGCGCCGTGCTCGACGACCATCGCCTGGAGCTTCTCGGGGTGGGTCGAGCCGCAGCCCTCGTTGATGTTGATGCCGTCCGGCTCCGCGTGGATGGCGATGACCTCGGCCCCGGCCTTGCGGTAGACCTCGGGCGCGGCGAACGAGGCCGCGCCGTTGGCGCAGTCGACGACGATCCGCAGGCCCGTCAGCGGGTGCGGGGTGGCCGCGAGCAGGTGGTTCGTGTAGCGCTCGAGGGCGTCGTCGACGTCGCTGACCCGGCCGATCTCCGCGCCGGTCGGGCGGGGGCCGTCACCGGTCAGGCCCGCCTCGATCTCGTCCTCGATGCCGTCCGGGAGCTTGTGCCCGCCGGAGGCGAAGAGCTTGATGCCGTTGTCCGGCATGGGGTTGTGCGACGCGGAGATCATCACGCCGAGGTCGGCTTCGAGGGCGCCGACCAGATGGGCGACCGCGGGGGTCGGCTGGACACCCACACGGAGGACGTCCGCGCCCGCCGACGCGAGGCCGGCCACGACGGCGGCCTCCAGCATCTCGCCGCTGGCCCGGGGGTCCCGCCCGACGACCGCGACCGGACGGTGCGAGCGGTCGTGCGCGGCGAGCACACGGGCCGCGCTGGCCGCCACGGACAGCGCCAGCTCCGGGGTCAGCTCCCCGTTGGCGAGGCCTCGAACCCCGTCGGTGCCGAAAAGGCGAGCCATCTCATCCTCTCCTCGAGCGTGCAACCCCGACAACCTAGCGTCCCCCGGTTCGACGGTAACGCTCCCCCGGAGCATCGTCGCCAGGGTGCGTTCCGCTGGAAGAACGCGGTTTTCGCACGTTACATACCCAGCCTGGGTGTCACCTGCACAGGAACGACGAAGGCGCCCACCCGGAACCGGATGGGCGCCTTCGCGTCGGACTGGCGCAGGTCAGCGCTTGCTGTACTGCGGAGCCTTGCGAGCCTTCTTGAGGCCGTACTTCTTGCGCTCGGTCGCACGCGCGTCGCGGGTCAGGAACCCGGCCTTCTTCAGCGCGGGACGGTCGTCGGCGTCGACCTCGACCAGGGCGCGAGCGATCGCGAGGCGCAGCGCGCCCGCCTGGCCCGAGATGCCGCCACCGGTCAGGTTGCCGAAGATGTCGAACGAGTCCGGCTTCTCGACGGTCACCAGGGGCTCGCGGATGAGCTGCTGGTGCACCTTGTTCGGGAAGTACTCCTCCAGGCTGCGCCCGTTGAGCTTGAACTTGCCGGTGCCGGGGACGAGCCGCACGCGGACGACGGCCTCCTTGCGACGGCCGACGGTCTGGGCGGAGCCACCGGCAGCGCGGGACGGCCGCGGCGCGGCCGGCGTCTCGCTGGTCACGACCGCCTCGGTGGCCTCGGGGGCCTCGGTCTCGGTCTCCGTGCTGGTCACAGACACTTCCTCACTCACTTGGCGACCTGCGCGATCTTGGTGATCTCGAACGGCTGCGGCTGCTGCGCAGCGTGCGGGTGCTGCGGGCCTGCGTAGACCTTCAGCTTCTTCGCCTGGGCGCGGCCGAGCTTGTTCTTCGGCAGCATGCCCTTGACGACCTTCTCCAGCAGCCGGTCGGGCCGGGTGTCGAGCAGCTCGCCGAACGAGCGCTTGCGCAGACCGCCCGGGTAGCCGCTGTGCCGGTACGCGAACTTCTGGTCGCGCTTGTTACCGGTCAGGCGGACCTTCTCGGCGTTGACGATGATGACGAAGTCACCGGTGTCCACGTGTGGTGCATACGTGGGCTTGTGCTTGCCGCGCAGCAGCGTGGCGACCTCGGTCGCGAGCCGGCCGAGCACGACATCCTCGGCATCGATCACATGCCAGGCACGGGTGACATCGCCAGGCTTAGGGCTGTACGTGGGCAAGGGTTTACCTCGTGGTCAACGGTGCGTTTGGGGTCGAGTGCGTACCCAGCGCGAACGCTTGCTGCACGCACAACGACATATAAAGATACCCGCCGGGTTCGGCGACCTTGAAGGCGGGGTGTCCCCGGCCTACATACTAGGGTTGCGCGCAGTCGAGAACACGGTTTTCCGCCTGGAGGGGGCCACCGGCGTGTCCGCGCGAACGAGATCCAGCCTACCGAGGTTCACCGCGGTGCTCGCCACCGTGGCCCTGCTCGCCGGGTGCGGCAGCGCCAAGGCGGGGACGCCCGTGCCCGACGGCGAGGACGCCGCCGCCTACGTGAGCGCGAAGTTCGACGAGACGCTCAACAAGCTGTCCGACCAGTTCAGCGCCAACGAGACCCGGAAGACCCGGCTGGACCAGGTGGTGCGCTTCGACGAGCGGCGCCTGAACGCGACGATCAGCGCGGTGCAGCTGGGGCACCCGCCCGCGCGGCTGAGCCGCAACCACTCGAACCTCGACTCGAACGAGTACCTGGACGTCTACCACCCGGCCAACAGCCCGGTCGAGTACATGCTGCTCGGGCCCGTGTACGCCAGCCTCGCGCCGACGCCGTGGGTGCAGATGCCGTACACGTCGGGCCAGTACAACGAGTGCTACTGGGAGGGCGCGCAGACGGTCTGCAAGATGCTCGGCGCCGTGCAGGACTCGGTCGAGGGCGGCCACGGCGCGAAGAGCGCCAACAGCAAGCCCGACGGCAGCGTCGAGCTGATGGCCGAGGTGACCCTGACGGCGTTCATCGAGAACGACGTGGTGACCTTCCCCGCCGCGATCAGCTCCGAGCTGACGGCCGAGATGAAGGCGCAGACGCTGCAGACGCGCGTCGTGCTGGACCCGCGGGGCAAGCTGACCGAGATCGAGATGACGGGCAAGATCACCGGCAACGGGCACGAACTGGAGATCGACTACCACTACCGGCTCGACGGCACGCCGTCCGAGGTCGACCTGCCGAAGATCCCGGACCCGTCGCAGGTCACGGTGCTGGCGGACAGCGCGGCGGTGTCGGATTTCTACGCCCGGATGGACGACATCCAGGGGCAGGGCAGGTGAGTGGCGTGAACCAGCCGCAACAGCCGGGGTGGCAGCCGTGGGGGCAACCGGGACAGCAGAACCCCGCCAGCGGGCCGGTCCCCCAGTCCGGGGGCCAGCAGGGCCCGGCCAGTGGGCCGGTTCCGCAGCAGTGGGGCCAGCAGCCCACTGACCAAGCCGGCGCGGCCGCACCCTGGGGCCAGCCCAGCCAGCAGAATCCCGCCAGCGGGCCGGTGCCCCAGCCGTGGGGGCAACAGCCCGCCGACCAGACCGGCCCGGCGAACGGCCCTGCCGCATCTTGGGGCCAGCCCGGCCAGCAGAATCCCGCCAGCGGGCCGGTGCCCCAACCGTGGGGGCAACAGTCTGCCGACCAGACCGGCCCGGCTACCCCCTGGAGCCAGCCCGGCCAGCACAACCCCACCAGCGGGCCGGTCCCCCAGCCGTGGGGCCAGCAGCCCGCCGAAACCGGCCAGGTACCGCCCGGGCAGAACTGGGGCCAGCAGGGCCCGGCCAGCGGGCCGGTCCCGCAGCAGTGGGGCCAGCAGCCCGCTGACCAAGCGGGCGCGGCCGCACCCTGGAGCCAGCCCGGCCAGCACAACCCCACCAGCGGGCCGGTCCCCCAGCCCTGGAGCCCGCACGAAAGCGGCCAGGTGCCGCCCGGCCAGGGGTGGAACCAGCCCGGCCAGGCGCAGCACCAACCCTCCAGCCCCGCGACCGGCCCCCAGCCCCAGCAGGGCGGGCAGTGGCAGCCGAGCTACGGGGGGTTCGGCGCGTTCGGCGAGCAGAAGCCCAAGCGCTCCAAGAAGCCGTTCCTGATCGGCGCCGCCGTGGTCGTGCTGCTCGCCGGGGGTGGCGTCGGCGCGTGGCTGCTCGGCGCGTTCCAGGGGGACACCCTCGACCGGGCCGCGGTCCAGGACGGCGTCGTCAAGATCCTCCGCGAGGACTTCGGCGAGGGAGACGTCAAGAACGCCCAGTGCCCCGAGGACCAGCCGGTCCGCACGGGCACCACGTTCGAATGCACGGTGACCGTTGCGGGACAACCGAAAAAGGTCACCGTCCGCGTCCTCAACGACCAGGCGCAGTACGAAGTCGGAATGCCGCGCTGACCAACGGAAAAAGGGCCCCGGCGCAAAACGCCGGGGCCCCTTCCGGGAAAAGAACTCAGCCGCCGAACATCTTGGTGATGCCGGTGTCCGTGGACTGGTAGCCGTCCGCGATCTGCGGCAGCGCGGTGGCGATGCGGGCGAGGAGACCCTTCATGTCCTCCAGCGCGCGGTTCCACTCCTCCTGCCGGTCGTGCCACGCCTGCTGCGCGTCACCGGTCCAGCTGTTGGTCAGCGGAGCGAGGTCCGACTTCAACTGGGTGAAGAGGTTCTCCAGCTCGCCGCCGGTCTTGTTGCAGTCCTCGGCCGCCTGGTGGATGGTGGCGTAATCGACCTTCATCGGGCCCGACATGATTGTCCTTTCTGGTCTGGAAGTCAGGTGTGGTGACGGCGCTCAGGCCGCGATCACAGGCCCTCGAGAGCGGCCTGGAGCGAGCTCAGCTGCTGGTTGACTTCCTGGTCCTGCACCTCGTACTGGACACCGGAGGACTTGAGCATCTCGCCGATGTGCTCGAGCGCGTCGTTCAGCTTCGCCGACTTCTGGGCGAACGCGTCCATGACGTCCTGGAACACCTTGGCCGCCGGACCGGTCCAGCCAGCCTGCGTGGCCTCGATGTTGTTGGCCAGCTGCATCAGGTTCTGGTCCATCGCCAGCTTGGCCTCGGACACCTTCAGGTGCGCGGCCGCGAATTCTGCCGGATCCCCTTCAAAGCCGCCTGCCATGAGGAACTACCCCCTTCGTCGTGGTGTTGTCCGTAACGATCCCAACCGCCTACGGACCTACGACGATGACCTTGCCATGGCCGGTTCCGCCTTGTCCCGCCGTTCGCGGAAGTAGTTGCGGGTGTGAATGCCGCGCTCACCCGAACGGGTTTTCACGCGCTGATGTTGAGCGTCCGGATCACCTGCGTGCACGCGGCGTCCACCCGCTGACGCGCGTTTTCGTTCGCATACACGCACCCGACGTTCACCTGGACGTTCCCCTGCGCCAGCGCATACCAGTCGATCGACGCGTTCTGGCCGGGCAGGACCTGGTGGTAGAAGACCACTTTCCGGCCGGCGTAGGTGGCTTCCGGGTTGAACCCGGAGTACTGCGCGGGCGCCGCCTCGATCTGCGACCGCAACTCACTGACGAGCCGGCCGGGATCGGCCGACGCGTCGTAGGACAGCGGGTGCTCCTGGACCGACACCGAGTCGAACTGCTGCTGCGCGTCGTCCGGTTTGATCAGCGTCTCCCGCAGGTCCGGCGAGCCACCGGTCTGCGTCCAGTCCTGCGGCGCGGTGAACTGGTAGTGGTACTGCGCGACGACCTTCCCCGGCGGCGGCTCCGGCTCCCCGTCCGCGGTCAGCACCAACACCAGCCCGGCCACCGCAGCGACGACGAGCACGGCCGCGCCGCCGATGATCCACGGCAGCTTCGGCTTCTTCCGCGACGGCGGCGCGGGAATCCCGCGCGGCGGCGAACCCGGGCCGGAGCCGTGGTGGGCGGGGCGCGGCGGTCCGGGCGGCGGGCGGCGCACGCCCTGCGGCGCCTGGCGCGGCACGGCCGGACCGCTGAACCCGCCGGGCGGTGTCGGCGGCCGGGGCGAGAACCCCGGGCGCGGCGCGTTCGGGTTGCGCACCACCTCGGTGCGCTGGTCGGCGAGCTGCCGGGAAGGCACACGCGGCGGCGGCGCGGCGGGCGCCTTCTGGACCGCGAGCAGCGCGCCACGCGCGACCACCGTCTCCGGCTGGTCCAGAGTGGTCGGAACCACGCCGGTGCGCTCGTGGACCAGCCGCGAGATCATCGGGATCCGGCTCGAACCGCCGACCAGGAAGATCGCGCTGAGCTGCTTCGGGCGCAGCTCGGCCTCCTCGATCGCGGCGCACGTCAGTTCGACGGCGCGGCCCAGCGGCGCGGCGACCAGGCGCTCCAGGTCCTCCCTCGTCACGTGCGCGTCGGCGAACGGCGGCGGCATCGGCACGTCGGTGTAGGCGTGCCGGGACAGCGTTTCCTTGGCGCCGCGGACGTCCTGGCGCAGCACGCGGCGACGGCGCCGGTCGGTCAGCTCACGGCCCTCGACGAGCTGGCGCCACGCGTCCGGGTCGGCCGAGGACACCAGGCTGCCGACGTGCTCCAGCAGCAACTGGTCGACGTCGGCGCCGCCGAAGCTCGGGTCGCCCCGCGTGGCGAGCACCTGGAACCCGCCGCGGTGGCCGGGGACCCGGCTCACCACGCTCACGTCCACCGTGCCGCCGCCGAGGTCGAGCACGGCCAGTGTCGCGCCGGGACGGTTGCTGATCTCGACCGTGCGGTCGGAGTTGATCTCCTCGGGCGCGAAGGTCGCGGCGTGGAACACCGCGGCCGCGACCGGTTCCGGCACGAGCGTGACCTCGCGGGCCAGACCACTCGCGGCCTGGCGCAGCAGCCGGGTGCGGACCGCGCCCCAGTCGGCCGGGTGGGTCAGCACGAGCAGCCCGACCTCGGCGTTGCTGGCGAGGCGGCGCGCCTCGGTGACGGCGCGTTCCAGCACCGCGCGCACGACGTCGGTGACCCGCAGGACGCGGTCGCCGAGCAGCAGCTCGCCCTCGTCGATGCGGCGCTTCGGGTTCGGTTCGTAGCGCGACGGGTCCATCGCCGCCTGCCGGTCGGCCTCCTGCCCGACGAACAGGGTGCCGTCGGCCGCCGCGTACACGGCCGAGGACATGAGCGGCTGCCCGTCGACGACGACCACCTGCGGCGGCCGCCCGTTCAGCGCGGCCACCACGCAGGTGCTCGACGTCCCGAAGTCCACTGCGACGCGCAAGGTCACGACGCGCCCCCGCGAAACGGCACCAGAGCCGCGTCACGGCCCTGGTGCTCCGCTCCGATGTGGACGGTGCTGATCAGTCCGGCTGGATCCACGACACCTGCATCAACTGCTTGCCGACCTTGCGGCTCACCAGGACACCACGACCCGGCGGCATCGCGGACGGCTTGACGTTGCCCAGCAGCTGGCCCTCGTCCTTGCTGCCGTTCATCACGATGCCCGGCGCCGCGATCTCCTTCAGCTTGCCGATGATCGGGTCGTAGGCCGCCCGCGACGCGCCACCCGTGCGGCGCACCACGACCATGTGCAGGCCGACGTCCTTGGCCTGGGCCAGGAACTCCGACAGCGGCTTGAGCGGGTTGGACGTCTGCGTGGCCACCAGGTCGTAGTCGTCGACCACGATGAACAGCTCCGGCCCCTTCCACCAGGACCGGTTGCGCAGCTGCTCCTGCGTGACGTCCGGCCCGGGCAGCCGCCGGGTCATCGACCCCACGATGTCCTTGACCATGCCGTCGAGCTGGTTGGCCGACACCGCGTAGCCGAGCAGGTGGTTGCCCTCGACGAACCCGAGCATCGTGCGCCGGTAGTCCACCAGCACGATGACCGCTTCCTTCGCCGTGTACCGCTCGGTGATCCCGCGCGTGATCTGCCGCAGCAGGTTCGTCTTGCCGGACTCGCCGTCGGCGAAGGCGATGAAGTGCGGGTCGGCGTCGAAGTCCAGGTAGACCGGCGCCAGCTCGTCCTCGTTGATGCCGATCGGGATGAGCTTGGTGTGCCGCTGCTTGTCCATCGACAGCACGTCCTCGTAGGACACCATCTCCGGCAGCAGCCGCACCTGCGGCGCCGGGCGGCCCGGCCAGGCGGCCTTGATCTTCGCGACCGCGTCCGCGACGCCGGCGCCGATCGATTCCGGATCGCTCGACCCGTCGATCCGCGGCAAGCCGATCAGCATGTGCAGCCGGTCGCGGGTCAGGCCGCGGCCGGGACGGCCCTCGGGCACGTTCACCGCGGTCCGGCGGTCGATGTCGGATTCGCTCGGGTCACCGAGCCGCAGCTCGAACCGCGTGCCCAGCATGTCCTTGATGGCCGGGCGGATGTCCGCCCACCGGTTCGCGGAGATGATCACGTGCACGCCGTAGGCCAGACCGCGCTGGGCCAGCGCGGTGATCTGCGGCTCCAGCTCCTCGAAGTCGTCACGCAGGGCGCGCCAGCCGTCGACGATCAGGAACGCGTCGCCGAACGGGTCCTGCTCCGGGGTGATCTCGCCGCGGCGCTTGCGGTTGCGGAAGTCGGCCATCGAGTCGATGCCCAGCTGCCCGAACAGGCCCTCCCGCTCGTTGGCGAGCGCGTTCAGCTCGGCCACGATGCGGCGCGCCTTGTCCGGCTCGCGCCGGGCCACCGCGACACCACCGACGTGCGGCAGGTCGGAGAGGCCGGCGAGCGTGCCACCACCGAGGTCGATGCAGTAGAACTGCGCCTCCTCCGGCGTGTTGGCCAGCGACAGCGACATGATCAGCGTGCGCAGCAGGGTCGACTTGCCCGACTGCGGACCGCCGACGATCACACCGTGACCGGCAGCGCCGGAGAAGTCCGCCCACAGCGGGTCGCGCCGCTGCTCGAACGGCCGGTCGACGATGCCGATCGGCACCTGCAGCTTGCCGTTGCCGAAGAAGCCAACCGGCGACAGACCGCGGTCGTCGGTCGGGTTGAGGTTCGGCAGCAGCGTGTCCAGCGAGTTCGACTCGTCCAGCGGCGGCAGCCACACCTCGTGCGCGGGCGGGCCCTGGCCGATCAGGCGGTCGACGATGACCTCGAGCTCGGTCGGCTCGGTGCCCTCCTCCTGCTGCGGCTGGGGCGCGGCCTCGACGCGCACCGGCTCCGGCTCGGGTTCCGGCGGCAGCTCCACGAAGTCGGGCACGAACAGCTGCGGCCGCTTGTCGGCGCGCACGACGTTGGCCACCGGCCCGGCCGCCTGCATCCCCGCGGGCCGGTACGGACCGGACACGTAGGACGCCTTGAACCGGACCATCGTGGACGTGTCGTACTTCAGGTACCCGGAACCCGGGATCGACGGCAGCTCGAACGCGTCCGGCACGCCGATCGCGGCCCGCGATTCCGCGGCGGAGAACGTCTTCAGACCGATCCGGTAGGACAGGAACGTGTCCAGACCACGCAGCTTGCCCTCCTCCAGCCGCTGCGAGGCGAGCAGCATGTGCATCTGCAGCGACCGGCCGACGCGGCCGATCTGGAGGAAGATGTCGATGAAGTCCGGCTTGGCCGTCAGCATCTCGGAGAACTCGTCGATGCAGATGAACAGCGCGGGCAGCGGGTCGAGGTCGGCGCCGTTCTCACGGGCCTTCTCGTAGTCCCAGACGTTCTTGTAGTTGCCCTTCGCGAGCACTTCCTGGCGCCGCGCGACCTCGCCCGCGATCGCGTCCTTCATGCGGTCGACCAGCGTCAGGTCGCCGGCCAGGTTGGTGATCGTCGCCGCGACGTGCGGGGCCTTGTCCAGGCCGAGGAACGTCGCACCACCCTTGAAGTCGACCAGGATCATGTTCAGCGTCGTGCTGGAGTGCGTGGCCAGCAGGCCGAGCACCAGCGTGCGCAGGAACTCCGACTTACCGGAACCGGTCGCCCCGATGCACAGGCCGTGCGGGCCCATGCCCTCCATCGCGGCTTCCTTGATGTCCAGCTCGACGGCCTGCCCGAACTCGCCGATCCCGAACGGGACGCGGTAGCGGTCGCGCACCGGGCGCGGCCGCCAGGCCTGCTGCACGTCGAACGTCATCGGGTCGCCCGGAATGCCGAGCAGCTCCAGCAGCGTCGGGTTGGACAGCAGCGGCTCGTCCTCGCTCGCCTCCTGCGCGGCGCTGCCGACGCGGTACGGCGCGAGCTTGCGGGCCAGCGCCTCGCACTCGACGACGCTGAGCGTGTCCGGCTTGCCGAACCACTCGATGCCGCCGCCGCTGCGCGCGCCGACGCGTTCCTTCTCCACGACCAGCCGCAGGCCGCGGCGCGCGGCGAGGTTGCCCAGGGAGTCGGACAGGTCGATCAGGGTGACGCCGACCAGGCCTTCTTCGAGGATGATCTGCTCCTCGCGGGTGACCTCCGCGTCGTCCAGCACGATCACGATGTGCGGCTGGTCCGGCGACGGCGTCGCGTTGCGCGAGAACCGCGGCCGGTCACGCAGTTCCGCGTCCAGCCACTGCTCGATCTGCGCGAGCGAACCGGCCATCATGCGCAGCTGGCCGATGCCGTCGGCGAGCTCGGGGTGCTGCACGTGCGGCAGCCACTTCGCCCACTCCCACTCGGCCTTCGCGCGGCCGGTGGTGGCGAACGCGAGCAGCACGTCGTCACAGCTGTGGAAGGTGACCAGCTGGGCCAGCATCGCCCTGGTCAGCCCCCGGGTCAGCTCCTTGTCGCCGCTCAGGCTCACCGCCGCAAACCCGCGCAGGGTGATCTGCGTGGGCAGGTCGGGGACGATCGAGTGGGCGCGCACGAACCGGCGCAGCGCCAGCGTCGCGATCGGCTCCAGCTCGTCGACCGGACCGGTCTGCGGCGGCACCAGGCGCGTGGCCAGCCGGTGCGAGCTGCGCCCGACGCGCAGGTGCAGGAAGTCCTGGTCGTTCTGGCGGCGCTCCCACATGCGGCGGCTCGCGGCCAGCGACCACAGCGCCTGCGGATCCGGGTGCACCCACTCCAGCGACGCGCGCTGCTCGGCCATCGCCTCGCGGGCCCGCTCGCGCATCTGCCCGAGGTACCGCAGGTAGTCCTTGCGGTCCTCGTTCATCTCGGCCTTCTTGGCCCCGCCGCTCTTGCCGCCACCGGCGAACATCCCGCCCATCGACATGAGCATCATCAGCGGGAACATCAGGGTCAGCGGGCTGCGCGCGGCCGCACCGCCGGTGGTGAACATGACCACGACCATGCCCATGGTGGCCACGATCATGACCACCGGCATCATCTTCTGGACGACGTTGCCGGGGATCGTGCGGGGCACCTCGGGTGGCGGTTCGAGGTGGACCTCACCGCCCGGTGGGCGCGGCGCAGCAAGCCTTGGTGACCTCTTGAACTGCAGCGTGCTCACCGAAGGGTCCCCTCTTCAAGTCGTCCTGCTCCTCCAGCGCCCACACGGTAGCGAACAACGACCTCTTCCGAGGCCGAGACCGCCCAACCCGGCACCGATTGCCCGAATCCACCCCCGTGGCGGAGCCAGGTGCAGTAATACTAGGACCGCCCACCGACAGTCCGGAACGATCCGCGGGTGCACGTTGGGCAGGAATTCACGGGCAGCGGCTGCCGCGGACACGGTCGTTCGGTATAAGTAGCCCGCAGCATTCTCTCGGGTAGGGGGCAGGCAAGTGGCAACGGGCACGACGGTATTCAGCAGGGTGACGGTGGTCGCGCCCCGCACCAGGATCGACGTGGCGCTGCCGGCCGACGTCGCGGTCGCCGACCTGATGCCGATGCTGCTCGACATGGCCAGGGAGACCTCGCCGGACGGCGGCGCCCGCCACGGCGGCTGGGCGCTGGCCAAGCTGGGCGACGCGCCGCTCGACCCGAGCCGGACGCTCGCCTCGCTCGGCATCGTCGACGGCGACCTGCTGCAGTTGCGCAAGCGCAACGACAACCCGCCGCCGCCGCTGTACGACGACGTGGTCGACGCGATCGCCGACGCCCAGCCGGACACCTTCCGGCCGTGGACCAAGGAGACCGCGCGGCGCATCGGGCACATCGCGGGCGGCCTGGCGCTGTTCACCGCGGCCCTGGCCCTGTTCTTCGGCGGCCCGCTGTTCGGCGGGAACGGCCTGGCCGCCGCGCTCACCGCGGGTGTCGCCGCGATCGCGTGCCTCGCGGTCGGCGCGACGCTGGCCAAGGCCTACCAGGCCGAGGCGACCGGGGTGGTGATCGCCGCCGCGGGCGGGTTGCCGTTCGCGTTCGTCGCCGGGTTCTACGCCGTGCCTGGACTGACCGTGCGGGCCAACCTGCTGCTGGCCAGCGGGCTGGTGGTGATCCTGGCCGCGGTCGCGATCATGATCATGGGCGCCGGCATCACGACGTTCATCGCCGCCGCCACGGCAGGCGTGATCGGGGTGGTCGCGTTCACCATCGCGACCCTGATCGCGCACCCGGCGGCCGGCATCGCCGCGGGCACCGCGGCCGGCGCGCTCGCGCTGATCTCCCTGCTGCCGCGCGCGACGATCTGGCTGGCCAAGCTGCCGCTGCCGCACGTGCCGGGCACGGCGGAGGAGCTCAAAGAGGACACAACGTTCCCGGACTACGCCGAGATCGAGCGCCGCACGGCCGTCGCCCACAACTACATGACCGGCCTGCTGATCGGGTGCGGCAGCGCGACCGCGATCGCCGCGATCATCACCGCGACCGCGCCCGGCGTGTGGGGCATCCTCACCGCCGCCGTCGCGACGATGGTGCTGCTGCTGCGCGCCCGCTCCTACGCCAACGGCAGCCAGGCCGTCGCGCTGCTGACCACGGGCATCGTGTCCGGTGCCGGCATCCTGATCGGCTGGCTGGGCACGCAGACGCCGATGGGCCGCCTGCTGTGGGTGTTCGGGGCGCTGGTGATCATCGGCGCGGGTTCGCTGGTGGTCGGCGTCGTGTTCCCCAACCAGCGGTTCTCGCCGCCGCTGCGCCGCACCGTCGAGATCTTCGAGGCGATCTGCATCGCCACCGTGCTGCCGCTCGCGCTGGCCGTCATGGACCTGTACGCCACGCTGCGGCACATCTCGTTCGGCTGAGCATGATTCGAGGGGGAACTCGCGTGCGGAGACTCGGTGCGCCCGGCCGGACGGCGACCGTCCTGCTGGCGGCGTCGATCGGCGTGCTGGCGACCGGGACGGCACAGGCGCAGACGGGCGGCACCGGCTCCGACGGGTACTGGGCGGTGCCGCCGCCGTTCGTCGCCAGCTACCTGCCCAGCGACAACGGTGGCCGCAACAGCTTCGACTACCAGCAGAAGAACGCCTGCGTGACGCGCGACCTCGGGCAGAAGGAGGTCGTGCTGCGGGAGAAGCCGTGGGGCCAGCAGTACCTCCAGATCGAGGAGGCCCAGCAGCTCGCCCGCGCCAAGACCGGTTCGGCAGGCGGCGGCATCCGCGTCGCGGTGATCGACACCGGCGTGACCCGGCACCCGTACCTGCCCCGGCTGGAGGGTGGCGGCGACTACGTTTCGGCCGGTGACAACGGCCTGAACGACTGCGACGGCCACGGCACCGAGGTGGCCGGGATCATCGCCGCGCAGACGCCGCAGGACCAGATCGGGTTCACCGGCGTCGCGCCCGACTCGACGATCGTGTCCATCCGGCAGTCCAGCCAGAACTACTCCAAACCGGACTCGGCGGGCGGCACCAGCGGCCAGCAGACCGGTGGACGGCAGCAGAACGACGCGAACGGCGCGGGCACCACGCTGTCGCTGGCGCAGGCGATCGTGCGCGCGGTGAACCTGAACGTCGACGTGATCAACATGTCGGTGGACAACTGCCGCCCCGCGGACGGCTCGATCACCGACGGCGAGCGGGCGATCCAGGCCGCGGTGCGGTACGCGGTGGACCGGAACGTGGTGGTCGTGGCCGCGGCGGGCAACACGTCCGAGACGTGCCCGCAGAACGACCAGGCCGACCCGAACAAGCCCCGGTCGATCGTGACGCCGCCGTGGTTCTCCGACGACGTGCTGTCGGTGGCGGCGATCGACGAGACCGGCGGGGTGGCGCCGTTCAGCGTGCACGGGCCGTGGGTGAGCGTGGCCGCGCCGGGCACGAACATCATCTCGCTGGACCCGTCGAAGGGCTCGTCGCAGCTGGCGAACCAGACGATCGAGAACGACAAAGCGACGCCCATCCAAGGGACGAGCTTCGCGGCGCCGTACGTGGCCGGGGTGGCGGCGCTGGTGGCGGCGCAGTACCCGAACCTGAACGCGCGGCAGATCATGAACCGGATCCGGGTGACCGCGCAGCACCCGGGCGCGCAGGGCGGCCGGGACAACTTCACCGGTTTTGGCGTGGTCAACCCGGTGGCGGCGCTGACGGCGATCGTGCCCGCCGAGGAGGGCCTGGCCGCGGAGGCGGGACGGCAGCTGCCGTCCGGGCTCCCGGAGGCGAACCCGAAGAACTGGACGCCGATGATCGTGGCGCTGGCCGGCACCGGCGGGGGTTTGGTGGTCCTGCTGGTCGTCATGTTCGTGATGAGGACCATCCGCCGCACACGCTGAGCGCGATCTTTGAACAAAACCCGAGCTGGGTGGTCATCCCGTCGCCTGACACGCAACGATCACCTTGAGCCAGGGCCGCAACCCAGGCCGCCAACCGGCAGCCGAACATGCC
>NZ_JBEXTX010000100.1:0-30180 GCF_040614175.1 Amycolatopsis sp. NPDC006131 | reverse complement strand
GTCGCGCTGCTCGCCCGCGCCGCCGAGACCGACCTGGTGCCTCGCGGCAGCTTCTTCCAACGCGACTTCATCCGCAAACAACGCGACGCCGGCCTACCCCTCCACCTCATCACCCACGAAGACGTCGTCGTCTTCCGCACCGCACTCCACCACACCGCTGCCCCATCCTCCGCGACGGTTTGTTCGCCCCGTGAGCACTCCCGCAACGACGGCTGGGCGGCATGACCGCTCGGCACCCACACGCCGCCGCGCCGCCCGCTTTGCGACTGCTGTCCCTCGGGGCGGGAGTGCAGAGCACGACCGTGCTCCTGCTGGCCTGCGAAGGCGTCATCCCTCGGTTTGACGTCGCATTGTTCGCCGACACCGGATGGGAACCACGCGCCGTCTACGCCAACCTCGACCGGCTTCAAGCACACGCCGAGCGGGCGGGAATCCCGGTACGGCGCGTGTCCGCCGGCAACATCCGCACCGACGCCCGCGACCCGAATCACCGTTTCGTCTCGATGCCGCTGCGCACCCTCAACCCGGACGGTTCACGCGGGCTCGCGCGCCGCCAGTGCACCAGCGAATACAAGATCACCCCGCTCAAGAAGGCGGCACGCGAGCTGCTCGGATACCCCCATCCGCGACGAGTGCCACCGGGCATCTACGCCGAGCAAGCCATCGGAATCAGCACCGATGAAATCGGACGGGCGAAGGACTCCGGAGTGCGGTTCCTCCGCAACACCTTCCCCCTGCTCGACCTCGGCTTCGACCGGGCCAGGTGCATGGAGTTCCTCAAAGAACGGGGGTTCGGCTCGACGGTGAAGTCCGCCTGTGTCGGCTGCCCGTTCCACGGCAACGCGGGCTGGCGCTGGATCAGGGACAACGACCCCGACGGTTGGGCGGAGGCAGTCGAATTCGACCGCGCGATCCGTCACGGCTACCCCCGCGCCGCAGAACAGGGGCAGAAGCTGCGCGGGCAGTACTTCCTGCACCGCTCCTGCAAGCCACTGGACCAAGTCGACCTCGACGCACCCCCAAAACGGCACCTGCAACTGCTCGCCGAGGACGGCGACCCGGATGGCTGCTCGCCCTGGTCCTGCCGCTCCGGCGCCGCAGTTGACCAGCCACTCGCGGCATGACCCCCATGCAAGCTGCACAAACAGGAGGACGTGGATGAGCGCGAACGATGAGCCGAGGACCGCGCCGCCTCTTGCTGCGCCGCTGCCCACCCCGCGCAGCCGTTCCGGCGCGGATCGGTTGGCACACGGGGTTCAGTCGCCCACGGACCATCTGGGGCATGATTCGGCCCCGGTGTTGTACACCCCGGCCCAGGCAGCAGAACTGCTGCAAGTCCGGGAGTCGTGGCTACGTCGCCGGGCCGCTCGCCGACAGGTGCCGTGCACCTTCCTTGGCAAACACCTGCGCTTCTCCCGCGCCAACCTCGACCAGATCGTGTCCGACGCGACCGTGCCGACGACTGCCGCCCTGCGCAGGACTCCTGGCCGCAGGGCGTCTCCGGGTCGCCAAGTCCGCCCGCGCAGACGTACCAATTGACATGCACGAATTCTTTTGACCCCTGAACACATTTGGGTTGATTTTCTCCGTCAACGGAGCGTGGATATGGCCGTGCCGAATTCCGGCACGGCCATATCCACTCCTTCAGGAAGAGAACCGAAAAATGGCATGGGTAGAAAAACGCCAAGGCGGATTCCGTGTCCGCTACCGGCTCAATGACGGAACCATCTTCACGGAGACTGGGTTCGCCACCCAGGAGGAAGCGGACAACCGCGCGAACGATGTGGAGTCCGACCAGCGGCGACGCCGGTTCACCGACCCCCGCCTGGCGCAAACCACGATCGACGAGTGGATCCGCGCGTGGTCCGATGCCCACCACGCCGCGGACGTGACATTGGCTACCTATGACTCGCACATCCGTAACCACATCTTGCCCCGATGGTCGGGGACGGCTCTCGGCGATATCGCGCGGATCGAAGTGAAGGGCTGGGTGAACAAGAAGCTCCGCCCGAACCTGGCCGACAAAACCGTCCAGGACATTCTCGTGTTGTTCTCCATGATCCTGGGCGAAGCCGTGGACGAGGGACTGATCGGCGCGAACCCGTGCCGGAAACTGCGCATCACCTTCGACGACCGCCCCGAACGACCCCACGCCAGCAGCGACGAAGTCGACGCACTAGCCGGGCGGATGACGCCCGATGCCGGGCTCATGACCATCACCGATGCCTACACCGGCATGCGCTGGGGCGAGCTGGCCGGACTGCAGTGGATCCGCACCTACCTCGACGAAGACCCGCGCATCGAGATCGACCCCAACTTCGGCGCCCTGCACGAGGTCCGGGGACGGCTCGAACTCGGCCCACCGAAGACCCCCGCCAGCGTCCGCACCATCCACCTGCCACCGTTCCTGACCGACCTGCTGAGGGACCACCGAGAGCGCAACCCCGACGCACGGTTCGTCTTCACCGGCGCCAACGGCGGACTGCACCGCCGGTCCAACTTCCGCCGACGCGTGTGGCTACCCGCCTTGGCCGGCGACGAGGACCGCGGCTGGGCGCCACTCAACCAGGGGATGCACTTCCATGACCTACGTCACACCCACGAGACGTGGCTGATCGAAGACGGCGTCCCGCGGATCCTCCGACTGGTGCGCCTGGGACACAAGCGCAAGGACACCGACGACCTCTACTCCCACGTGACTGACGTCATGGTCGAGTCGATGCTGGCCGCCCTGCAGCGACGCTGGGAGCTCGACGGCGGATGGACCTGGGACGAACACGCAGGTCAGGAGGCGGATGCGGCGTGACCTCTTCGGATTCGCGGAAGTGGTCAGCACACCCTGCTCCCCGTCTGCTCCCCGCAAACGCCGACGGCCTGCCGACGATGGTCGTCGGCAGGCCGTCTGAACAGCTAAAATAGCGAGTGGGCGATACTGGGATCGAACCAGTGACCTCTTCGGTGTGAACGAAGCGCTCTCCCCCTGAGCTAATCGCCCGGTGTGCCGAAATCCTAGCCCATCCCGCCCGGGCGCCGCGCACCTACCCCAGTCGCCGGGTCACCCGCTCCTGCGCCGCCTTCGCTTCGGCCTTCAGGCGCGCCACGATCTCCGCCGCGGGGCCCTCCGGCGCCACCGAGTACGTCTGCCCGCCCCACAGGTTCACGCCCTCCGGGTCGCCGGCGGCGTGCGCGGCCGTCCGCACCGGCTTGGTCAGGTGGTGCACCTGCGGGTACGCCGAGGGCGCGTACGGCGTGTGCTCGGTCAGGAACCGGTTCACCAGCCCGCGCGCCGGGCGGCCGCTGAAGGCCCGCGTGATGGCCGTGACGCGCCCGCCCTCGGCCAGCGCCTTGCGGTGCGCGAGCTGCGTCCCGGCCTCGTCGGCGCGCAGGAACGCGGTGCCCAGTTGCGCCGCGTCCGCGCCGGCGGCCAGCACCGCGGCGACGTCCGCGCCGTGCACGATCCCGCCCGCCGCGATCAGCGGCAGGTCCACGGCGGACCCGATCAACCGCAGCAACGCCAGCAGCCCGTACACCTCGCCCCCGGCCGGGTGCTCCGGATCGTCGACGAACAAACCGCGGTGCGCGCCCGCCTCGAACCCCTGCACGCACAGGGCGTCCGCGCCGGCCTCGACCGCTCGCACGGCCTCCTCCGGGGTGGTGACGGTCACGATCACCTGCGAACCGGCCTCGTGCAGGCGCGCCACGTCCGTTGTGGACGGCAGCCCGAACGTGAACGACACGAACGGAATCCGCTGTGCCGCCACGAGCTCGACCTTCGCCGAGTAGTCGTCGTCCTCCCAGCGCGGGTCGCCCGGCTCGGCCTCGTAGTGCCGGGCCTCCTCCTCGATCCGCCGCACATAGGGCGACAGATCCACATCGGACTCCCGCCCCGGCACGAACAGGTTGACCCCGAACGGCCTGCTCGTCAGCTCCCGCGTCTTCGCGATTCGCTCGCCGAGCGCCTCCGCGCTCAGGTACCCGGCGGCGAGGAAACCGGATCCCCCGGCCTCGGTAACGGCGGCGACGAGTTCGGGTGTCGTGGGCCCGCCTGCCATCGGCGCCACGAGAACGGGGACACGCAGCTCTTCGAACATGCTCCCCACCCTAGGGTTTCCGGCGCCGCGCGTACGCCTCGAGACCGTCCAGCAGGCGCTGCACGCCGAACTCCAGGTCCGGCAGGATCCCGGCGTCCTCCGCGTCCGGGTCGAACGTGCCCTCGGCGATCGTGGCGGCCAGCATCGGGAACCGCTCCGGATCCAGGTACTTCCGCAGCCCGGCGGCGAAGTCCGCGTCCGCCTCCTGCCCGGTGATGCCCGCCTCGCGCTGCGCCTCCGCCATGTCCAGCGAGATCCGCGCGAGCTCACGCACCGCGCCGTCCAGGAAGGTCATCGCCCAGATCATCTCGGCGCCGGTCAGGCCCAGCCCGGAGATGGCCCGCATCCCGGCTTCCATCCAGGCCAGCTGCCGAGGCCCCGACGGCGGGCCGCTCAACCGGATCCGCAGCATCCACGGGTGCCGCAGGTGGAACTCCCACACCGCGCGCACCCACACCGCGACCTCGGCGCGCCAGTCCTCGCCCGCCGGCTTCGGCGGTTCCTCCTCGGCCGCGTAGTCGACCATCAGCTCGATCAGCTGGTCCTTGCCCGACACGTACCGGTACAGCGACATGGTCGTCTTGCCGACCGCCGCCGCGACCCGCTGCATGGACACCGCCTCGATGCCCTCGGCGTCGGCGAGTTCGATCGCCGCGCGGACGATCTTGTCCACGCTCAGCGCGGGCTTCGGCCCCCGGGTGGGCCGTTCGCCGCCGCCCCACAGGAGTTCGAGGGTTCGCGTGCGTTCCGCCGTCATCGCCGTCCTTTCGTCCTTGACGGCCATCCTAGAACTGTGTATCACTTACACAAAGCAGTCTACGCCATACACAGTTCCAGGGGAGAGAGTGATGATCGAGGTCAGCGGCCTGCGCAAGGCCTTCGGGGGCAGAGAGGTGCTCGGTGGTGTCGACCTCACCGTCGAGCGCGGCAGCGTCGTGTCCCTGCTCGGGCCCAACGGCGCGGGCAAGAGCACCACCGTCCGCATCCTGACGACCCTGCTCGCGCCGGACGCGGGTTCGGTGCGAGTCGGCGGGTTCGACGTGGTGCGGCAGGCGCGGGACGTGCGGCGGATCATCGGGGTGACCGGTCAGCAGACCGGGGTCGACCGCCTGCTGACCGGCTACGAGAACCTGGTGATGATGGGCCGCCTGTTCCGGCTCGGCACCGCCGCGGCCCGCCGCCGGGCGAGCGAACTGCTGGAGAAGTTCGACCTGGCCGAGGCCGCCGGACGGCCGGTGAAGACCTACTCCGGCGGCATGGAACGGCGCCTCGACCTGGCGATCAGCATGATCACCGCGCCGCCGGTGCTGTTCCTCGACGAGCCCACCACCGGGCTGGACCCGCGCAGCCGCGCCGGTGTCTGGGAGACCGTGCGCGACTTGCTGGCCGGTGGCGTGACGGTCCTGCTCACCACCCAGTACCTGGAGGAGGCCGACGAGCTGGCCGACCGGGTCGCGGTGATCGACGGCGGGCGGGTCGTGGCCGAGGGCACCCCGGCGTCGCTCAAGCAGCGCGTCGGCAGCGAGCGCCTCGACCTGACCTTCGCCACGGCGGAGACGTTCGAGGTGGCCCGGCTGGTGCTCGGCGAGGCGCACGCCGGGGAGGGCCTGGTGCTGAACGTGCCCGTCGACGGCGCCCGTGACGTCCGCGAGGTCCTGGAGCGCCTCGACCAGGCCGGCGCGGAGGTCGCCGACCTCGCGCTGACCCGCCCGTCGCTCGACGACGTCTTCCTGTCCCTGACCGGCTCGACGACGATCGGAGCGGCCCGATGAGCACCCTGTACTGGAACGCCAACAACTCGGCCGTCCTCATCGGACGGTCGGTGCGGCACATCCTGCGCTCCCCCGACCAGGCGATGACGGCGATCTTCCTGCCCGTCGCGATCATGCTGATGTTCCGCTACGTGTTCGGCGGCGCGATCAACACGGGCGGCACGGCCTACATCGACTACGTGCTCGCCGGGATCATCGCCATCAGCGTCACGTTCAACTCGACCTCCACCACCGTCGGTGTCGCGGACGACCTCGAACGCGGTGTGGTGGAACGGTTCCGCTCGATGCCGATGTCGAGCGTCGCGGTGCTCACCGGGCACATCGCCGGGGCGATCGTCCGGAACGCGCTGTCGCTCGCGATCATGATCGGCGTCGGCCTGCTCATCGGCTTCTCCCCCACCGCGGCTGTCGGCGGGTGGCTGGCCGCGCTCGGCATCCTGCTGGTGTTCACGGTGGCGATCTCGTGGATCGCGGCGATCCTCGGGCTGGTCGCCGGCGGCACGGAGAGCGCCGCCGGGCTGGGCATGATCCTGGTGTTCGTGCCGTACCTGAGCAGCGCGTTCGTGCCGCCGAGCACGATGCCGGACGGGCTGCGCGCGTTCGTGGAGATCCAGCCGGTGACCCCGGTGGTCGACAGCGTGCGGGCGCTGCTGCTCGGCGGGCCGGTCGGGAACTCGGCCTGGCTCGCGCTGCTGTGGTGGGGCGGGATCACGCTGGTCGCGGTGCCGGTCGCGGGCGCGTTGTTCCGGCGGCGCTCCCGGCGCTAGCTTGGCCCCATGACGAACCTCGACGCCGTCCGCTCGCTCGCCGCCCAGGGAACCGGCCTGGCCACGGTGGCGGTCGCGCGGGCGGACGGCTCGGTGCACGCTTCGGTGGTCAACGCCGGGGTCCTCGACGACCCGGTGTCCGGCCGCCCGTCCGTCGCGTTCGTGGCGGTCGGCCACGCGAAGAAGCTGGACCTGCTGCGCGCGCGGGGCAACGCGACCGTGGTGTTCCGGCGCGGCTGGACGTGGGCGGCGGTGCAGGGACCGGTGCGGCTGATCGGCCCGGACCACCCGGACGAAGCCTTCGACCCGGCCGGCCTGCCCCGGCTGCTGCGCGACATCTTCACCGCGGCCGGCGGCACCCACGACGACTGGGACACCTACGACCGCGTGATGGCCGAGGAGCGCCGGTGCGCGGTGTTCGTCGAGGCGGCCCGGATCTCCGGCACCGCCTGAGCGGCCGCTACTTCTTCTTGCCCTTGTCGCCGGAGGGCTCGTCGGTGGACAGCGCCGCGACGAAGGCCTCCTGCGGAACCTCGACCCGGCCGATGTTCTTCATCCGCTTCTTGCCTTCCTTCTGCTTCTCCAGCAGCTTCCGCTTCCGCGAGATGTCACCGCCGTAGCACTTGGAAAGCACGTCCTTGCGGATGGCGCGGATCGTCTCGCGCGCGATGATCCGCGACCCGACCGCGGCCTGGATCGGCACCTCGAACTGCTGCCGCGGGATCAGCTCGCGCAGGCGGCCCGCCATCTTGTTGCCGTAGCCGTAGGCGGCGTCCTTGTGCACGATCGCGGAGAACGCGTCGACCGGCTCGCCCTGCAGCAGGATGTCGACCTTCACCAGGTCGGCGACCTGCGTGCCGGCCTCCTCGTAGTCCAGCGAGGCGTAGCCGCGGGTGCGGGACTTCAGCGAGTCGAAGAAGTCAAAGATGATCTCGGCGAGCGGCAGGTTGTAGCGCAGCTCGACGCGGTCCTCCGACAGGTAGTCCATGCCGAGCAGGTTGCCGCGCTTGCTCTGGCACAGCTCCATGATCGCGCCGATGAACTCCGACGGGGCGATCACGGTGACCTTCGACAGCGGCTCGTGCACCTCGGCGATCTTCACGCCGGTCGGCCAGTCGGACGGGTTGGTGACGTGCACCTCGGTGCCGTCGTCCTGCACCACGCGGTACTCCACGTTCGGCGCGGTGGCGATCAGGTCCAGGCCGAACTCGCGCTCCAGGCGGTCGCGGGTGATCTCCAGGTGCAGCAGGCCGAGGAAGCCGCAGCGGAAGCCGAAGCCGAGCGCGACCGACGTCTCCGGCTCGTAGGTCAGCGCCGCGTCGTTGAGCTGCAGCTTCTCCAGCGCCTCCCGCAGCTCCGGGTAGTCCGAGCCGTCCACCGGGTAGAGGCCGGAGAACACCATCGGCTTGGGGTCGCGGTAGCCGGCCAGCGGCTCGGTGGCCCCCTTGCGCTCGGAGGTGACCGTGTCACCGACCCGGGACTGGCGGACGTCCTTCACGCCGGTGATCAGGTAACCCACCTCGCCGACGCCGAGACCGGCGCTGGGCTTGGGCTCCGGCGAGATGATGCCGACTTCCAGCAGCTCGTGCGTGGCGCCGGTGGACATCATCCGGATCCGCTCGCGCGGGGTGATCTTGCCGTCCACGACGCGGATGTAGGTGACGACGCCGCGGTAGGTGTCGTAGACCGAGTCGAAGATCATGGCGCGGGCGGGGGCGTCCGCGTCGCCCACCGGCGGCGGCACCTGGCGGACGACCTCGTCCAGGAGGTCGGGCACGCCCATGCCGGTCTTCGCCGAGACGCGCAGCACCTCGGACGGGTCGCAGCCGATGATGTGCGCCAGCTCGGCGGCGTACTTGTCGGGGTCGGCCGCGGGGAGGTCGATCTTGTTCAGGACCGGGATGATGTGCAGGTCCTTCTCCAGCGCCAGGTACAGGTTGGCCAGGGTCTGCGCCTCGATGCCCTGTGCCGCGTCGACCAGCAGGATCGCGCCCTCGCACGCCTCCAGCGCCCGGGAGACCTCGTAGGTGAAGTCCACGTGGCCCGGGGTGTCGATGAGGTGCAGGACGTGGTCGCGGCCGTCGACCTGCCACGGGAGGCGCACGTTCTGGGCCTTGATCGTGATGCCCCGCTCGCGCTCGATGTCCATCCGGTCGAGGTACTGCGCGCGCATGGCCCGCTCCTCGACCACGCCGGTGAGCTGCAGCATCCGGTCGGCCAGGGTGGACTTGCCGTGGTCGATGTGCGCGATGATGCAGAAGTTCCGGATCTGCTCCGGCGGCGTGAAGGTCTGGTCGGCGAACGTGCTCACTCGGATCCTCGGCTCGTCGTGGGGTACGACTCCATGTTCCCATGCCCGATTTCCGGGTCATCCCCGATGCCGGTGAGCGGTGGCGAGTGCTGACCTGGAGGTATGAGCACAACCATCGAGCAGATCCTGGACCGGGCCTTCGGTCACCCCCGTGGCCTGCTGGGCCGCATCGGCGGGGCCGTGATGGCCCATGCGAACGGCGCGACGGAATCGCACGTCGTGGACGTGGCGAGGCTCACCCGGGAGGAGACGGTCCTGGTGGTCGGCCCCGGTCCCGGGGTGGGCCTGCGCCTGGCCGGCCGGCGCGCGGCGCTGGCGCACGGGGTGGACCCGTCGCCGGAGATGCTGGAGCTGGCGCAGGCCCGCTGCGCGGCGGAGATCGCGGCGGGCCGGGTCCGGCTGGCCCGCGGTTCGGCCGAGCGGACGGGCCTGGACGAGGCCTCCGTGGACGTGGTGGTGAGCGTGAACAACGTCCAACTGTGGGACGACCGCCCCGCGGGCTTCCACGAGCTACGGCGGGTGCTGCGCCCGGGCGGCCGGCTGATCCTCTCGGCGCACGAAAAGTGGCTCCCCGTGCCGCGGCACGAGCTGGCGGCCGAACTGGTCGAGGCGGGTTTCACGGACCTGCAGACGTGGGTGTGGCAACCCCCGGGGGTCACCGCGCCGCTGGCCGCCCAGTTCCGCGCCCACCGCCCCGCCTGAGCCGCCCTGCTACCCCAAATCAAAACCGGCCCCGCGAGATCCGCCGTCACCAGCGCCGCGCACGCCATCGGCGGCGCGAGTGCAGACCCAACCCCCGCGAAATCCGCGGTCAGCGCCCCCAGGAATCAGCCCCCAGGCACCACCAGCGCCGCGAGACGAACCCCGGCCCCGCGGGATCCGCCAACGCGCCGGAACAATCCCAGGCCCGCCGCCGGCCGCGTGTGGCCGCTCACTGCGGACGGATGTCCGTCCGCAGTGGATGGTCCGGCGGGATCTCCACCAGCACGATCGACGTCCCGTCCGGGTCGGAGATGCGCGCCTCGTCCAGGCCCCACGGCTCGCGGCGGGCCTCGCGGTCCGGCACGACCCCGCGTTCGGCCAGCTCGTCCAGCGTGGCTTTGAGGTCGCGGACCTGGAACCACAGCTCCACGTCCGGGCTGGTGCCCTTCTCGCCGCGGCCGACGACCTCCAGGTAGCCCTGGCCGGTGAAGAACACGGTCCCGCCGGGGAACGTGCGGTAGATGGCCAGGCCGAGCACGTCCCGGTAGAACGCCGTGGTCTTCTCGGGGTCGCGGGGGTGGATCAGCACCCGGCTGCTCAGGACGTCCATACCTCCTGCCTACCCCACCTGGTCAGGAAGCCGCAATCGCGGCAATTCCGGCCAGGACGACGACCGAGCCGACCAGGCGGCGCACCGGGTGCGGCTCGCGCAGCACGAGCCAGGCCGCGATCCCGCCCAGCACGATGCTCACCTCACGCGCGGGCGCGACCAGGCTGACCGGCGCCATGCGCATCGCGTAGAGCACGAGCACGTAGGCGACCGGCGACAGCACCCCGACGGCCACTGCCTCCCGCCAGTGCGCCCGCCACAGCGCACCGATCCGCCCGTCCGCCCGCACGGCCGTGGGCGCGAGCAGCAGGCTCTGCAGCACCGAGCCGGCGGCGAAGTAGGTCAACGGCGGGACGGCGAGGGCGTTGACGGCGTGGTCGTCCCAGAGCGTGTAGGCCGCGATGGTGACGCCGGTGAGCAGCCCGTAGAAGACCCCGGCCCGGCGGGCGCGGGCGTCCGCCGCCGAGCGCGAGCCGAGCCCGATCACCAGCACCCCGGTCACGACGAGGAGGGCGCCGGCGAGCCCGAGCCAACCGGGCCGCTCGCCGAGCAGGACGACCGCCGCGAGCACCGACAGCAGTGGCCCGCTCCCCCGCGCCAGCGGGTAGACGACGGACAGGTCGCCGACGCGGTAGCCGCGCTGCAGCACGATGCCGTAGGCGATGTGAAAGATCGCGGTCAGCAGCGCCGCGGGCAGCCAGGTCCACTGTGGATGCTGCCCCTCGATCACCAGCGCCACGACCGCGACCGGTGCGCAGACCACCGCCGAGACGGTGTAGTAGAGGAAGACGAACCGGGCCCCGTCGTCGACCCGCTTGGCGGCGAGGTTCCACCCGGCGTGCACGACGGCGGCGACGAGGACGAGCCCGAGTGCCGTGTCGTTCACCTGCAGCCTCCCCAGCCAGTGCGAGTGCCACCGTAGCGCCCTGCTAACCTTGTCGGTCGTTGCCGTGCGGCATTCCGCCAGGGAGGAAACCCGCACGCCGGGGCCGGTACAGCGCGGCAGCGAAGCCACCGACAGATCGAAGGAGCGCCTTCATGGCCAACATCAAGTCCCAGATCAAGCGCATCAAGACCAACGAGAAGGCGCGCCAGCGCAACCAGTCGGTCAAGTCCTCGGTGAAGACCGCGATCCGCAAGTTCCGCGAGGCCGCCGAGGCGGGCGACAAGGCCAAGGCCGTCGAGCTGCAGCAGGCTGCCGCTCGCGCCCTGGACAAGGCCGCCAGCAAGGGCGTCATCCACGCGAACCAGGCCGCCAACAAGAAGTCGGCGATGGCCAAGCGCGTCAACCAGCTCTGAGCTTGATCTTCCGAGGGGCGGGCATCCAGCAGGGTGCCCGCCCTTCTGCTGTCCAGGGGTGCCGGGTTCGCGAGTGACGGGACTTCCCGCAGCGCCTGAGGCGGGATGATCGACAACCACCCCGATCGCAGGCGCCACCGTCCGGCGCCGCTGCCCGCCTCGGCTCCTGCGCTCGCGAGCACCGGCGACTTCCGCGACGCAGGCCCCCGGAAACCCCGCGAGGCGGGTCCGCCCCCAGCGACTCCCGCCGCAGGCGCCCCCGGAACCCGCCAGGCGGGTCTGCCCCCAGCGACTCCCGCCGGGCAGGCACCCCCGCAACCCGGCAGGCGGGCGGCATTGCGGCCGGCGTCCCGCCGGAGCCACCACCCTCCACCGCGCCCACTCAGGCGTTCTTTTGGGTTCGCTCGAACTCAGCGCGTGTCCCAGGTCCCACCCAGCCCCTCGCCCCAGATCTGCCACCAAGCTCAGCGCTCGTCGCAGGCAGCGCCAAGCTCAGCGCTTGTCGCGGGCGGCGGCGAGTTCCAGGACGGCCCGTTCGAGCGCGTAGGCCGGGTCCGCGGCCTGGCCCTTGACCTCGGCGTTCACCCGCGCCACCACGGCCATCGCGTCGGCCAGTCCGGCCTGCGTCCACCCGCGGGACTGCCCCTGCGCCTTCCGGATCTTCCACGGCGGCATGCCCAGCTCACCGGCCATCTGGTTCGGGTTGCCGCGGCCGGCCGCCGACACGCGGGCGATCGTGCGGACGGCGTCCGCGAGGGCGTCGGCGATCAGGACGTGCGCCACGCCGATCTGGAGTGCCCACCGCATCGCTTCGAGCGCCGCGCCGCGCTCGCCCGCAACGGCCTTCTCCGCGACCGCGAAGCCCGTCACGTCCGCGCGGCCCCGGTGGTAGCGGCGCACGGCTTCCTCGTCGACCCGGCCGCCCGAGTCCGCCACCAGCTGCGACGCCGCCGCGGCCAGCTCCCGCAGGTCGGATCCGACGGCGTCGATGAGCGCGGCCACCCCGGCCGGGTCGATCTTGCCGCCGGCCTGCCGCACCTCGTTGCGGACGAACGACTCCCGATCCGCCGGCCGGGTGATCTTCGGGCACTCGGTGACCTGGGCGCCGGCCTTGCGCAGCGCCGCGGGCAGCGACTTCGCCGCCTTGCTGCGGCCGCCGCCGGTGTGCACAACGACCAGGACGACGCCGTCGGCAGGCATCTTCGCGTAGGCGAGCACCGCGTCGGCCAGCTCCTGGCCGATGTCCTGCGCGCCTTCCAGCACGATGACGCGCCCCTCGCTGAACAGCGACGGGCTGACCAGCTCGGCCAGGCCGGGCGGCGTGAGATCGGACACCCGGACCTTCGTCAGCTCGGCCGTCGCGTCCTCTCGGCGTGCCTGTTCCAGGGCGGCGCGGACGGCGCGCTCGACGAGCAGCTCCTCTTCGCCGAGCACGAGCTGCAGGGGGGCGGAGGTGGTTGCCGGCGCGGTCACGGTTCAAATCCTCCCACGGACCACCGACAGCTCCGGAGCGTGATGAAACCCGCAGGGGCATGGCGTGCTCCGAGCGTGGTGCCGTATGTTGTCAACCAGGCATCGCGCGAGCGCGACAGCCACCACAACCGAATACCGCTCATCCAGAGGGGCAGAGGGAACGGCCCGACGAAGCCCCGGCAACCGGCGTCAGCCTGTCATCTCGATTCCGCGAGGTAGCTGACGATCACGGTGCCAATTCCGGCCCGCGTCAGCGGGGCAGATGAGGAAAGGAACCTCGCGATGACTGCAGCCCTCGATTCGACCACCACCCGTCGCACCGTCGACCTCGGTCCGGCCGTGGAACTGGTCTCCAAGGAAGAGGGCCACCGCCAGCCGCTCGCCCCGGAGTTCGTCTCCGCCGAGGACTTCTCGCCGCTGGAGGTCGCCTACGACTTCGGTCGCGTCCGCCGCGAGGACATCGAGGCGGGCCCGCGCAACATCTGGCGCTACAAGCGGCTGCTGCCGGTGCCCTCGAACGTCGAGGAGATCCCGAACACCGAGCCCGGCTGTACCAGGCTGGTGAAGGCCGACCGGCTCGCCAAGGCTCTCGGTGTGAAGAGCCTGTGGGTCAAGGACGACACCGGCAACCCCACCCACTCGTTCAAGGACCGCGTCGTCGCCGTCGCGCTGGCCGCGGCTCGCGAGTTCGGGTTCGACACCCTGGCCTGCCCCTCCACCGGCAACCTGGCCAACGCCGTCGCCGCAGCCGCGGCCCGCGCCGGCTGGCAGTCCGTGGTGCTGATCCCCTCCTCGCTCGAGCGCGCCAAGGTGCTGACCACCGCGGTCTACGACGGCAACCTGATCGCTGTCGACGGCAACTACGACGACGTCAACCGTCTTGCCACCGAGCTGGCCGCCGAGCACGAGAACTGGGCGTTCGTGAACGTCAACGTCCGCCCCTACTACTCCGAGGGCTCGAAGACGCTCGCCTACGAGGTCGCCGAGCAGCTCGGCTGGCGGATCCCCGAGCAGATCGTCGTGCCGATCGCCTCGGGCTCCCAGCTGACCAAGGTGGACAAGGGCTTCCGCGAGTTCGCCAAGCTCGGCCTGGTCGACGACACCCCGTACAAGGTGTTCGGCGCGCAGGCCGCCGGCTGCTCGCCGGTGTCCGCGGCGTTCCGCAACGGCCACGACGTGGTGCAGCCGGTCAAGCCGGACACCATCGCCCGCTCGCTCGCGATCGGCAACCCGGCCGACGGCCCCTACGTGCTCGACACGGTTCGCCGCACGGGCGGCGCGATCGAGGACGTGACCGACGAAGAGGTCGTCGAGGGCATCCGCCTGCTCGCCCGCACCGAGGGCATCTTCACCGAGACCGCCGGTGGTGTCACCGTCGCGACGGCGAAGAAGCTCATCGAGGCGGGCAAGATCGACCCGGACGCCGAGACCGTCCTGCTCATCACCGGTGACGGCCTGAAGACCCTGGACGCCATCGAGAACGAGGTCGGCCCGAAGGCGACGGTCCCGCCGTCGGCGGCGGCCGTGCACAAGGCCCTGGGCCTCTGACGGGTCCCGGGTCTCTGCCAGGCCCGGCGCCTCTGATCAAGATTCCACCTCACTTTCCCAGGCGAACGACCGCCGGTCCGGTCTGGTCGGGGATCACCGCGGTGTCGCCGTCGGTGTCCGTGCGGGCGATGAGCGCACCGTCCGCGGTCAGGGTGTCGAGCGTCGTCCGGTTCGGGTGGCCGTAACGGTTGCCCGAACCGACGCTCACCAGCGCCAGCCGCGCGGACACCGCGGCCAGGAACTGGGGCAGCGAGAACCTGCTGCCGTGGTGCGGCACCTTCAAGATCTCCGCGTGCAGATCCGTTCCCGCCGCCAGCAGGTCGGCCTGTGCGGCGAGTTCGACGTCACCGGTCAGCAGCACGCTGCCGGCCGGTGTGCGGGCTCGTAGCACCACCGAGCTGTTGTTGATCTGTGTGCCGTCGTCGTCCTCCCCTTCGGACACGTATCTGGGTCCCAGCACTTCGAGGCTCAGCGCCGGCCACTCGAGCCGCCGGCCCAGGTCCAGTTCGAGCAGCGGGACCCGGTGGCGGGTCGCGATCTGACCGGCCTGCCGCCACGCCCAGCCGGGCTGCCGCCCGGGCCCGACCGCGATCGCGCCCACCGAGCGTCCCTCGAACACCGAGTCGAGGCCGCCGACGTGGTCGGCGTGCAGGTGGCTCAGCACCACCAGCGGCACCCGCTCGATGCCCAGCCGGTCCAGACACCGGTCGGCCGGCCCCGGCTCGGGCCCGGCGTCCACCACCACCGCCCGTCCGGGCTCACCGGTGGCCAGCACGAGGCTGTCACCCTGACCGACGTCACAGGCGACCACCGCCCATCCCGGTGGCGGCCAGCCGGGCGCGATCACCTTGCCCGGGACGACGAGCAGCAGCCCCCCGGCCAGCACCAGCGCTAGCAGCACCCTGAGTCGCCGACGGCGCAGTGCCAGAACCACGGCGACGACGACCACCAGCGCGAGAAACCCGCCCCACCAGCCGCTGGGCCACGCCAGCACCGCACCGGGCACCTCCGACGCCCGCCGTGCCACGACGATCAGCCAGCCCGCCTCAGGCCCGGCCAGCCGGACGACCAACTCACCTCCGGCAGGCCACGCGGTCGCGACGACCGTCGCGAGCACCCCGAACACGGTCGCCGGCGCGACCACGGGCGCGGCCAGCACGTTCGCCGCCACGCTGACCAGGCTGAGCTGCCCGGCCATGCCGGCCACGACAGGCGCTGTCACGACGAACGCCGCCGCCGGAACCGCCAGCCCTTCGGCGAAGCCCGGCGGAGCGCCGCGCCGCTGAAGGCTCTCCGCCCACCGCGGCGCGAGGAGCACCAGCCCGGCCGTCGCGATCACCGACAAAGCGAAGCCGAAGCTGACGGCCATCGCCGGGTCCCAGGCCACGAGGACGCAAGTCGCGGCGGCCAGTGCGGGGACGACTGAGCGTTCCCGCCCCAGCGCCAGCGCCAGCAGGGCGATCGCGCCCATGACTCCGGCCCGCAGGACGCTCGGCTCCCCGCCCGCCAGGACCACGAACCCGGCCAGCGCCGCCCCGGACAGCGCCGCGGACAACCGTGGTCCTGCCCGCAACAGCCGCAACAGCAGCAGCACGGCGCCGCACACGATCGCGACGTTGGACCCGCTGACCGCCATCAGGTGCGTGAGGCCAGCGTCGGTGAACTCGCGGGCGAGCCGTTCGGACAGCCCGCTCGTGTCGCCCACGACGAGCCCCGGCACCAGCCCGGCCTGCTCCTCGGGCAGGACCGCGCACGCGTTGCGGAGCGCCTCGCGCATCGATTCCGCGGCGCGCTGCCACCAGGGCGCCTCCGTGGCTTCCACGGGCGGCCCGCGAACGTGAACCGCGGCCACGGTCAGGTCGGCGTCCCGCGGCGGGGCCAGCTCGCCGCTCGCGGTGACCTCCTGACCCGGAATGATCTCGCTCCACGTTGCGAACGGCGCGAGCAGCGCGACCCGTCCGGTCGAGACCACCGGCTCAGCGTGACGTTCCGCGTGCAGGACGTCGGCCGCGATCACCACTGACCTCGGCCCGGCCTGCTGATCTGCATATCCGGCCGACCGCACGGGTTTCGGACGTTCCGTCACCAGCACCCGCAGGGTCACCTCCGTGCCCCGCTGCGCGAGGCCGTGGAGCGGGTCGTGCTCGGCCCGGTTCAACCGGAGGCCGAGCGGACCGGCGAGCAGGAGACCGGCCACGAGCAGCGCCGCCGCGCCCGCCCACCAGCGCGACCGAGCCGGGCGCAGCTTGATCAGCAGCCCCAAGGACACCAGCACCGCCGCGGCGCCGCACGCCAGAGCCAGCCACCACGTCCACAACAGTCCGAGCAGCGCTCCGAGCCACAGCGACAACGCGGCCGGCACCAGGCGAAAGTCGTGCCGGACAACGGGTTCCGTGATCACGAGACCGTCACCTGCTCTCGCAGCCGGGACAGTCGTGTCTCGCCGATGCCCTCGACCTCACGCAGCTGGTCGATCGACCTGAACGACCCGTGTTTCGTGCGCCAGTCGATGATGCGCTGGGCGGTGACCTCGCCGATCCCCGGCAGGGCGTCGAGTTGCTCGGCGCTGGCCGTGTTCAGGTCGACGAGCGCGGGGGCGCCGCCGCTCTCGGCCGGTTGCTGCACGCCGGCAGGCGGCGGGATGCCGACGTAGATCTGCTCGCCGTCGGACAACTTGCGCGCGAGGTTCAGCGCCGTGACGTCGGTACCCTCGATCGCGCCGCCTGCCGCGCGGAGGGCGTCCGCCACCCGCGCACCGCCGGGGACCGTGACCAGCCCGGGGTTCCGGACCTTGCCGACCACGCTGATCACCAGCGAACTGTCGGCGACCCGGCTGGCCGTTGCGCTGACCGGCGCGGGCCGGTCCGGCGCCGCGGGCAGCACCGGCGCGCGTTCGACGGGCGGGCTGCCGCCGAGGAGCGCGATCGACGTCCCGACGAGCACCAGGACGCCGACCAGGGCCAGCAGCACCGTGGTCAGGCGCCGCCGCTGAGGGCTGCCGGTGAGCGACTCGGGCACCCAGCGCTCGACCAGCCGCCCGACGGCACCCGGCGGCCCGGTGTCGCGGTCGGCCGCGAGGGCCTGACCGGCGAGCTGCTCGAGCCGGCGGTTGACGGGAATGCCCGGCGATTCCGGGGCTGATCGTTCGAACACGCATTCGACGCTAGGGGGCGCGGAGAGGAGGGAGAAGTGGGAATCGGGAAGGCTGTGGACAAGTGGGGGTCTGTGGACAAGTGGCGCGTTCTGCCGCCGTGCCAGGGTTTTCTGTCGGTGGCGTATGGCAACGTGGAAGGGTTTGGACGTCAGACCCAAAGCGCTTGCGCGAAAAGGGTTCCTGAGTCCCCGGGAAGCTCAGCGGCTTCCAGGACCGCCGGGGTTCCGTTGCACGACAACGCCGACGACGCCCGGCCCGGTGTGCGCGCCGATCACGGCACCCAGTTCCGACACCACGCAACCCTCGACGACGGTCAGCCGCTCCTCGATGCGGTTCGCCAGTTCCACCGCCCGCTGCGGCGAAGCGAGGTGGTGCACCGCGACCTCGACCGGCTCTCCCCGCGCGGCCTCCTCCGCGAGCTCGACCAGGCGCGCGGTGGCGCGGTTCATCGTGCGCACCTTCTCCAGCGGCTGGATCCGGCCGTCGTCCAGGTGCAGCACCGGTTTCATGGCCAGCGCGGTGCCCAGCAGCGCCGCCGCCGCGCCGATGCGGCCGCCCCGCCGCAGGTACTCCAAGGTCTCGACCACGAACAGGGTCTCCGAGCAGTGCACCGCCGCCGTCGCGGCCGCTTCCACCTCGGCCGCCGACGCACCGGCTGACGCCGCGCGAGCCGCGTGCAACGCCGCGAACCCCAGCGCCATGGCGGTTCCCCGCGAGTCGACGACCCGCACCAGGTCCGGCCCGACCTCCTGCGCGGCCAGCACCGCGGACTCCCAGGTCCCGGAGATCTCGCTGGACAGGTGGATCGACACGACCGAGTCCGCGCCCGCCTCCAGCGCTTCGCGGAAGGCCGCGGCGAACTCGCCGGGCGTCGGCCGCGACGTGGTCACGATCCGGCGCTGCCCCAGCGCCTCGGCGAGCGCCGCAGCCCCCACCTCGACGCCGTCGAGCGCGGCGACCCCGTCGATGAGGACGTGCAGCGGGACGACGCGCAGGGCGTGGCGCTCGGCGAAGCCCTCGGGCAGATGGGCGGTGGAATCCGTGATGACGGCAACCGGCACGACGGTCAGCCTACGTGCCGGCAGGCGATTCGCCGGGGGCCAGGAGCGGACCGATCAGCGCGGCCATCGCCTTGCCCACGAGCGCGTGCCCCTCCCAGCCCCAGTGCATGCCGTCCGGGTTGCCGCGACCGCTCAGGACGTGCTCCCCCACGACCTCGGCCAGGTTCAGCAACGGCACGTCCACCCGCCGCGACCAGGCGGCGATGGCGGCCGCCGTCTCCTCCCGGCCGGTGTGCACGTTGCCGTAGGACGACGCGCGGTGGACGCTCGGCAGAACGGCCACGATCGGCAGCTCCGGCCGCAGGATGCGCAGCGCGTAGACCGCCCGGTCGAGGTAGTGCACGGTCAGCTTCGCGGGCAGTACCCGCGGGCGGCCGCGCATCGCGACCGCCAGCCGCGGCTGGGCGGCCAGGTACGCCTTGCGGACGGCGCGGCGGAGCCCGGACGGCCGCAGGTACCGCAGGCCGCCGCGCAGGTAGGTCGGCAGCGGCGACGGCAGCGTGTCCATGCTCCCCACGGCCAGCACCACGACGTCGGCGTGCTTCAAATCGGCCCACACCCGGGGGTCGCCGATCATGGCCCACCACGCGTCGCGCGCCGTCCAGCCCGCGGACGCCACGAGCTCCGCGCTGCCGCCGAGAGCCGCGGCGGCGATGTTCGGCCACAGTCGCGGCTCGTCGGCCGCGCAGGGGCTCTCCGGGCCCTGGAAACTCAGCGAGTCCCCGAAGACCAGCAGCCTCGGCATCTCAGCCGAGCATTCCGGCGTTGTAGGCGTGCAGCCGCCAGCGGCCGTCGCGCAGGCCCAGCTCGACCCAGTGGCAGTTGCCGATCCCGCCGAGCTGCGGCCACGCCTCGACCGGCAGGGCCAGCAACTTGCCGGTGAGGGCCGTGATCAGGCCGCCGTGCGCGGCCAGCAGCACGGTCTCACCCGGGTCGTCGCCGGCCAGCAGGTCGCTGACGACCTCGGAGGCGCGCTCGGCGACCTCGACGCGGGACTCGCCACCCGGGGGCGCCCAGGTGGCGTCCACGCGCCAAATGGCGCGGTCGCCGGGCCAGCCCTCGTCGACCTCGGCACCGGTCAGCCCCTGCCACTCGCCGAGGTGGGTCTCCCGCAGGCGCTTGTCGATGCGCAGCGGCACCCCGATCGCCTCGGTGAGCACGGTCGCGGTGTCCATCGCCCGGTGCAGGTCGGACGAGATGACCAGGTCGGGCTCGAAGCGGGCGAGCGCGGGCGCGGCGAAGCGGGCCTGGTTCCAGCCCACCTCGGTGAGCGCCGAGTCCAGGTGGCCCTGCATGCGGCCGGCGGCGTTGTAGTCGGTCTCCCCGTGGCGCCACAGCACGAGGCGCCGGAAACTCACGAGGCGTCCCCGGCGTCGACGGCCTCGGCGAGCCCGTCGACCTCGATGCGGGGGCAGTCCTTCCACAGCCGCTCGATGCCGTAGAACGAGCGCTCCTCGTCGTGCTGGACGTGCACCACGACGTCGACGAAGTCGAGCAGGACCCAGCGGCCCTCGCGCGCGCCCTCGCGGCGGACCGGCTTGTGCCCGGCCTCCCGCAGCTTCTCCTCGACGTTGTCCACGATGGCCCCCACCTGGCGCTCGTTGGGCGCCGAGGCGATGACGAACACGTCGGTGATGACGAGCTGCTCGGAGACGTCCAGCACCACCACGTCGGTGGCCTTCTTGTCCGCGGCGGCGTGCGCCGCCACGGTCGCGATGTCACGTGCCTGGGACGTCGCTGCCACTCCTGTGCTCCCTCATCCTGAGACCGTCGGTCCACCGAGGGTACCTGCCGCCGTCCACGGCCCCGGCGGCGTGTCAGGCAGGCTTGCGGTACAACCCGCGCTTGTCGATGTACCGGACGACGCCGTCGGGCACCAGGTACCAGATCGGTTCGCCGTGCTCGACGCGTTCGCGGCAGCCGGTCGAGGAGATGGCCATCGCGGTCACCTCGACCAGGCTCACCTTGCCGCTGGGCAGGTGGTGGTCGTTGAGCTTGTACCCGGGCCTGGTGACGCCGATGAAGTGCGCGAGGGTGAACAGCTCGTCGGCGTTGTGCCAGGTCAGGATCTGTTCCAGCGCGTCGGCGCCGGTGATGAAGAAGAGCTCGTCCTCGGGGTACTCGGCCTTGAGGTCACGCAGGGTGTCGACGGTGTAGGTCTCGCCGCCGCGGTCGATGTCCACCCGGCTCACCGAGAAGACCGGGTTGGAGGCGGTGGCGATGACGGTCATGAGGTAGCGGTCCTCGGCCCTGGTGACCTGCCTGCCGGACTTCTGCCACGGCTGGCCGGTCGGCACGAAGATCACTTCGTCGAGGTCGAACCGGGACTGCACCTCACTGGCCGCGACGAGGTGGCCGTGGTGGACGGGGTCGAACGTGCCGCCCATGACCCCGATTCGGCGTGGTGACATGAACGGATCGTAGAAGCGCGAGTGCGCGGGTACTGCCCCGCTCCCCGGTAACAGCACCCGCACACTTCGCTCCGCCGGGGGTTCGAGGGGAACCTCCGGAGGCGCCGGCGAACCCGCAAGTGAACCCCGACAGCTAGGAGACTCGGCCGTTCGGGTGCCCTGATGCGGACATTCGCTGTGTCTTGCGTCACATTACTCGACGACTGGTCCACTCGTGCGGTACTCGGCTCGGTTTCGTCGCAGCCTTCGGGTAGACGTTGACCCGTGGACCTTCACCTCCTGCGCGAACGCGCCGAAACGCTGCTCCGGGCACTGGCAGGAGAGGGCGCGACCCTGCGCGACGACCAGTGGACAGCCATCGAGGCACTGGTCGCCCACCACCGGCGCGCCCTCGTCGTGCAGCGCACCGGCTGGGGCAAGTCGGCCGTGTACTTCCTGGCCACCGCGCTGCTACGCGAGCGAGGGGCTGGTCCGACGGTCATCATCTCGCCGCTGCTGGCGTTGATGCGCAACCAGATCGCGGCGGCCGGGCGGGCAGGCATCCACGCGGCCACGATGAACTCGGCGAACCAGCAGGAGTGGGACGACGTGCAGGCGCGCATCGCCGCCGGCGAGATCGACGTGCTGCTGGTGAGCCCGGAGCGGCTGAACAACCCCGACTTCCGCGACACGGTGCTGCCCAAACTGACCACCACGGCCGGGCTGCTCGTCGTCGACGAGGCCCACTGCATCTCCGACTGGGGTCACGACTTCCGGCCGGACTACCGCCGCCTGCGCACGCTGCTGGCGGGGCTGGCTGAGGACGTGCCCGTCCTGGCGACCACGGCCACCGCCAACGACCGGGTGGTCACCGACGTCGCCGAACAGCTCGGGCTCGGTCAGGGCGGTGACACCCTGGTGCTGCGCGGCCCGCTCGACCGGGAGAGCCTGCACCTGTCGGTCGCGAAGCTGCCCACCCCGCAGGCGCGGCTCGCGTGGCTGGCGGACCGGCTCGGCGAGCTGCCGGGGTCCGGGATCATCTACACGCTCACCGTCGCCGCCGCGCACGACATCGCGGAGATGTTGCGGGAGCGCGGGTTCCCGGTTACGGCGTACACGGGCAAGACCGAGCCGGCTGATCGCGAGGCTGCCGAGGACGACCTGCTCGCCAACCGGGTCAAGGCACTCGTGGCGACGTCGGCGCTGGGCATGGGGTTCGACAAGCCCGACCTCGGTTTCGTCGTCCACGTCGGGGCGCCGTCCTCGCCGATCGCCTACTACCAGCAGGTCGGCCGTGCCGGCCGTGGCGTGCGCCGGGCCGAGGTGATCCTCCTGCCGGGCGCGGAGGACGCCGAGATCTGGCGGTACTTCTCGTCTCTCGCGTTCCCGGACGAGCAGCGCGTCAACCAGGTGCTGAACGCGCTCGCCTACGCCGACCGGCCACTGTCGACGGTGGCGCTCGAGCCGATGGTCGAACTGTCCCGGTCGCGGCTGGAGATGGTGCTGAAGGTGCTGGACGTGGACGGCGCGGTGCGGCGCGTCAAGGGCGGCTGGGAGGCGACGGGGCAGGACTGGCACTACGAGCGCGAACGGTACGAGCGTGTCGCCGAAGCGCGGCGGGCGGAACAGCAGGCGATGCTGGAGTACCAGGCCACCACTTCGTGCCGGATGGAGTTCCTGCGCCGCCAGCTCGACGACCCGTACGCCGAGCCGTGCGGCCGGTGTGACAACTGCACGGGCGAGCACCGGGACGTCACCGTTTCGGCGGAGGCGGTCGAAAAGACCGACGAGCGGCTCCGGCGGCCCGGGGTCGAGGTGAGCCCGCGTCGCCAGTGGCCGACGGGCATGGCGTCGCTCGACGTGCCGCTGTCCGGGCGGATCGGGAAGGGCGAGCTGGCCGAGCCGGGACGTACGCTCGGACGGCTGACGGACGTCGGATGGGGCGGGCCACTGCGCGAGCTGGTCGGCGAGCGGGCCGCCGACGGCGAGGTGCCGGACCGCATTTTCCAGGCCTGCGTTCAGGTTCTGGCGTCCTGGCGGTGGGAGCAGAGGCCGGTGGCCGTGGTGGCGATGCCCTCCGCGACCCGGCCGCGCCTGGTGCACGACCTGGCGAGCCGACTGGCGCAGATCGGACGGCTGCGTTTCCTCGGCGCACTGGAGAGCCGGGGCGGGCGTCCACGCCGGGCGAACAGCGCGCAGCGAGTCGCGGACCTGTGGCAAACGCTTGCGGTGCCGGGTGCACTGGCCGCGGAATTGTCCGGGGTGGACGGTCCAGTGTTGCTTGTGGACGATCTCGTGGACACCGGCTGGAGCATGACGCTGGCCACCCGGCTCCTACGGCAGGGCGGGGCGCCTGCGGTGCTGCCGTTCGCACTGGCGAGCACGAACTGAAGGGAGGGGATTGACGGGGGATTCGTGATCGTGGCGCCCAGCCTTCGGGACCGGGGCGGCTTCGCAACCGATTGACCGCCAACGTCTACCGGACAGCGAGCTGAGCACGGCGCGTCGCCCAACTGCAGCCTCACAGGCGGTTGCGTTGGCCGGGCCGGGGCCGCACGGTGCACGCCACCGGTGCTGGCTGGCCAGACCAGTTGCCCCGACAACATGTCTCGCCCGGCGGCACGACCGGCCCGGCGGCACGGCTTGCCGGGGTGCCCGGCTCGCCCCGGCGCGGCTCGCCCAGCGGCACATCGGCTCGGCGGCACCGCCCGTGCGGAGGCACGGCTCGCCCGGGCGCACGGCTCGCTTGGCGGCTCGGCCCACCGGGCGCCCCCGCCTGGCGAGGCGGTACGGCTCGCTCGGCAGCACTTCGGGCAGGACGGCCTACAGGGCAAGCGGCAAGACTCGCCCGTCGCACGGTTCGCCCAGTTGCCCTGCGAGCCGGACGGCCTGCCGGCCAAGCGACAAGCTCGCCGCCAGGCCTCGCGGGCCCGAGCGGCGCCCGGGCAAGCGGCGGGGCTCGCCCGGGCCTCGCTGGCCGGACCGCCTGCACGGCAAGCGGCAAGACTCGCCCCGGGCCCCGCGGGCCGGACCGCTGCACGGCAAGCGGCAAGACTCGCTCGGGGCGGCTACGCGCCGGACGGCCTACACGGCAAGCGGCAAGGCCCGCCCCCGGGGCCGCGCGGGCCGAGCTGCCTGCTGGGCAGACGGCGCAACTCGCGCGGGGCGGCTGCGGGCCGAGCGGCCAGCACGGCAAGCGGCAGAGCCCCGGGGCCTCGCGGGCCGAGCCGCCTGCTGGGCAGACGGCGCAACTCGCGCGACGGCCATGGGCCGAGCGGCCTGCACGGCAAGCGGCGGGGCTCGGCCTGGCGGGGCTCGGCCTGGCCGGACGGCCTGCACAGCAAGCGGCAAGGCCCGCCCCGGGGCCTCGCGGGCCGAGCCGCCTGCGGGCAGGCGGCGGCGACCCGCGCGGGGCTATTCCCGGCCGGCCGGGCCGTTGGGGTGCGCGCAGGTGGTGCTCCGCGGCGTGGGGTGCATCGGCCACGTGGGTGTCACTTCGACCCGCCCCTGGGAGAAAAGCACAGGTCAGCAAGTTTCCGGCAGAAAAGAATCTTTCGGTCCCGGCCGAGGTGTGGCATTGTCCGACCCCATCGGGTGAACGTGGAGGTGCGCCATGGTCGAGTCGAAGGTGGGCACAGAAGTCCGGCACCGGCTGCCCGTCCGGAAGTTGTTCGCGGCCAGCGTCGGCAACGCGCTGGAGTGGTTCGACTGGACGATCTACGCGACGTTCAGCATCTACTTCGCCACCGCGTTCTTCCCCGCGGGCAACGATCTGCTCGCCCAGATCAACACGTTCGCCACCTACGCGCTCGCCTTCTTCTTCCGGCCCCTCGGCGGCCTGCTGCTCGGCCGGTTCGCCGACGTGCGCGGTCGCAAGCCGGCCATGATTCTCACCATCACGCTCATGGCGGGCGGCTCCATCGTCATCGCGATCCTGCCCACCTTCCAGCAGGTCGGCTGGCTCGCACCGATCCTGCTGCTCCTCGCGCGCATCGCGCAGGGGCTGTCCCTCGGGGGCGAAGTGTCCAACGCCTCCGCCTACCTCGGTGAGATCGCCCCGCCGAAGTGGCGTGGGCGCTACTCGTCCTTCTTCTACATCTCCACCGGCTCCGCGGTGCTGCTCGCGTCCGTGCTCGGGTTCGTCCTCGCCCGCACCATGGACAAGGCCGCCATGAGCTCCTACGGCTGGCGCATCCCGTTCCTGCTCGGCGGCGTCCTCGGCATCGTCGGGCTGTGGCTGCGCCGCAGCCTCTCCGAGACCGAACAGTTCGAGCAGAACAAGGGCCGCGCGCAACGCGTCCGCCGCCCCCTGCTGACCACCCTGCGCGAACACCCCAAGGCCGTCGGCCAGCTCGTCGGCATCACGATGCTCTCGACGCTGTGCTACTACACGTTCTTCAGCGCCCTCACCCCGTTCGCGGTCAAGACCCGCCACGCCAACGACGTCGACGTCTTCCTCGCGCTGTCCATCGGCACCGCGCTGTTCGTCGCGCTCCAGTACCCCTACGGCGCGCTCTCCGACCGCATCGGGCGCAAACCCCAGCTGTTCGCCTGGTCCGCGGCCACCGCGATCCTCATCGTGCCGCTGTCCACACTGGTCAAACCCGGCCTCGGCAACCTGCTCGTCGTCTTCTGCGTCGGCCTCGGGCTCTACGCCGCCCTGTCCAGCCTCGCGCCCGCGATCATGAGCGAACTGTTCCCCACCGAACTGCGCGGCCTCGGCATCGGCGCCTGGTACAACCTCACCGTCGCCGTGTTCGGCGGCACCGCGCCGCTGGTCATCAGCGCGCTCTCCGCGGCCGGGGCGTCGATCCTGTTCTTCTGGTACGTCGCGGCCGGCGCGGTGATCGCGTTCCTCGTGCTGCTCACCCTCCCCGAAACGAAGGGCACGGAACTGCGTTAACGGCGGAACGGCACCAGATCGTCGGCGTGCACGACCTCCCGGCGCTGCTCCTCCGGCAGCTCGTGGCTGGACCGGCCGATCAGCTCGGGCAACTCCCCCGCGTCGAACGCCACCACACCACGGGCCACCACACGCTGCGCCGGGTCGACCAGCTCCACCACGTCACCCGCCTCGAAATCACCGTCCACACCGGTGATCCCCGCGGCCAGCAACGACCGGCGGCGCCGCACGACCGCGGCCACCGCACCGTCGTCGAGGTGCAGGCGCCCCCGCGTGCCGGCCGCGTACCCGAGCCAGAACCGGCGCGCGGACAGCCGGCTGTCGGCCGCCCGGAACGCGGTGCCGACCTCGGCCGTGGACAAGGCCCGCGAAGCATCCGACGCCGCCGCCAGCAGCACCGGGATCCCCGCCGACGCGGCCGTGCGCGCGGCGGCCAGCTTGGACACCATCCCGCCCGTACCGAGCCCCGAGCTGGACATGCCGACGGCGATGCCCTCCAGATCCGCCGGGCCGGTCACCTCGGCGATGCGCCGCGTCGAACCCGATCGCGGATCCCCGTCGTACAGACCGTCCACATCGGACAACAGCACCAGGGCGTCCGCGCCGATCAGGTGCGCCACCAGCGCCGCCAGGCGGTCGTTGTCGCCGAACTTGATCTCCTCGGTGGCCACCGTGTCGTTCTCGTTGACCACCGGCACCGCGCCCAGCGCCAGCAGGCGCGAGAACGTCCGCTGCGCGTTGCGGTAGTGCGCGCGGCGCACCACGTCGTCGGACGTGAGCAGCACCTGGCCCACCGTCAGCGCGTACCGGCCGAACGACTCGGCGTAAGCGTGCGCGAGCTGCAACTGGCCGACACTCGCCGCGGCCTGCTGGGTCGCGAGGTCCCGTGGCCGCTTGCCGAGCGCGAGCGGCGCCAGCCCGGCGCCGATCGCACCCGAGGACACCAGCACGATCTGGCTGCCCTGCGCGATCCGCGCCGCGATGGCGTCGACCAGCGCGTTCAGCCGCGTCACGTCGAGCCCGTCACCAGCGGTGGTCAGCGCCGACGAGCCGACCTTGACGACCAGCCGTTCCGCCGCCGCGACGGCTTTGCGGGCCACGCTCATCGTGCTGTCGAGTCCTCGTCCTCGGGCTGGTCCGGCCCGTCACGGCGGATGCGCCGGGCTTCCTTGCGCTCGGCGGCCGACACGCGGTTGTTCTGCTCCAGCCGCACGTCGGTGCCCCGGCCCGTCATGTGCGCCGCCACGCCCGGCGTGGAGGGCTCCCACTCGAAGGTGATGTTGCCGATCGTCACCGGGCAGCCCGGCTCGGCGCCGCGCTTGGCCAGCGCGTCCTCGACACCCAGCCGGTTGAGCCGGTCCGCGAGGTAACCCACGGCCTCGTCGTTGCCGAAGTCGGTCTGCCGGATCCACCGCTCGGGACGCGCGCCCCGCACGATGAAGCCGCCCGGCTCCTCCGGGTCCTCCTCGATGGTGAAGCCCGAGTCGTCGACCGCCACCGGCCGCAGCACGATCCGCGTCGGCTCCGCCTCCGGCTGCGCCGCCCGGTACTTCTCGACCTCCTTGGCCAGCGCGAAGGTCAGTTCACGCAGGCCCTGGCGGGTCACCGTGGAAACCTCGAACACCGGCAGGCCACGCGCCTCGAACTCGCCACGCACCATCTCGGCCAGCTCGGCCGCGTCCGGCACGTCGATCTTGTTGAGCACCACGACCCGCGGGCGGGAGTCCAGCTCGCCGCCCAGCGCCGGGGTGTAGCGGGCCAGCTCGGCCTCGAGGGCGTCCACGTCGGACACCGGGTCGCGGCCCGGGTCGTAGGTGGCGCAGTCGACGACGTGCACCAGCACCGCGCAGCGCTCGATGTGGCGCAGGAAGTCCAGGCCGAGGCCCTTGCCCTCGCTCGCGCCGGGGATCAGGCCGGGCACGTCGGCCATCGTGAACACGGTGTCGCCCGCGTTCACCACGCCGAGGTTCGGCACCAGCGTCGTGAACGGGTAGTCGGCGATCTTCGGCTTGGCCGCGGACAGCACCGAGATCAGCGACGACTTGCCGGCCGACGGGAAGCCGAGCAGGCCGGCGTCGGCGACCGAACGCAGCTCCAGGACGAGGCTGCGCTCCTCGCCGGGCTCGCCGAGCAGGGCGAACCCGGGCGCCTTGCGGGCCTTGGACGCCAGCGCCGCGTTGCCGAGGCCGCCGCGCCCGCCCTGTGCGGCGACGAACGTCGTGCCCGGACCGACCAGGTCCGCCAGGACCTCGCCGTCCTCGGACATCACGACGGTGCCGTCGGGCACCTTGAGTTCCAGGGTCTCGCCCGCCGCGCCCGCGCGGTGGCTGCCCTGGCCCTGGCGGCCGTTGGTGGCCTTGGCGTGGGGGTGGAAGTGGAAGTCGAGCAGCGTGTGCACGTTCGGGTCGACGACGAGTCGCACGTCGCCGCCGTTGCCGCCGTTGCCCCCGTCGGGGCCGCCGAGCGGCTTGAACTTCTCGCGGTGGATCGAGGCACAGCCGTGCCCGCCGTCGCCCGCGGCGACGTGGATCACCGCGCGGTCAACGAACCGGGACGCCATCGTGAAGCCTCTTCTCGTTTCTTCGGAGGGATATCAGCCATCTTCAGCAACAAGGGGCGGGACCGGATCTGTTCCGGGCCCGCCCCTCGCTGAAGGTGCTGGGTTGTCTAGCCGGACCCTCAGGCCTCGGCCGGGACGATGTTGACCGTCTTGCGGCCACGCTTCGCGCCGAACTCGACGGTGCCCGCCGCGAGGGCGAACAGCGTGTCGTCGCCGCCACGGCCGACGTTCAGGCCGGGGTGGAACTTGGTGCCGCGCTGGCGGACCAGGATCTCACCGGCGTTCACGAGCTGACCGCCGTAGCGCTTGACGCCGAGGTACTGGGGGTTGGAGTCGCGCCCGTTGCGGGAGCTGGACGCACCCTTCTTGTGTGCCATGGCTCCTGCAGCTCCTTACTTCGTGATTCCGGTGACCTCGACGCGGGTCAGCTTCTGACGGTGACCCTGCCGCTTGTGGTAGCCGGTCTTGTTCTTGAACTTGTGGATGCGGATCTTGGGACCCTTGGTCTGCTCGACGACCTTGCCGGTGACCGAGATCTTCGCGAGTGCTTCGGCATCCGCCGTGACATCGCTGCCGTCGACGTACAGCACGGCGGGGAAAGAGTGCTCGGTGCCCGGCTTGCCCTCGAGCTTCTCGACCTCGACGACGTCGCCGACGGCCACCTTGTACTGCTTGCCGCCGGTCTTGACGATCGCGTACGCCGACACGGAAGTCTCCTGCTAACTCGACAATGGGTGAGGGCTTGCGCCACGTCCCGCTGTGTGCGGTCCGGTGATCGCGCCATAGCCCGTCCGGGGACGGGCCGTCTTACAGGTTACGTGACGCCCCGGTGCCGGTTGACACCGGGGCTCACGTAGGTGGATCAGCTCTGGTCCGACGCGTGTACCGGGGGCCCGGCCGGGCGGGAGGCCGCGCGGCGCGGGCGCCGGCGGGCCGTCCTGGTGGCCGGGGTGGGCACGCTGACCTCGGGCGACGCCTCCTCCTGCCCGGTGGCTTCCGGGCTGGAGGTTTCCAGGGTGGGCGCCGGTCCGCCGGCCACGGGGCCGGCCGGGACGGTGGGGGCCTGCGGCTCGCCGGCGGCCTGGACGGGCTCCGGGGGCGCCGCGGGCCTGCGGGCGACGCGGCGGGTCCGGGCGCGGGAGGGCTTCGCCTGCTCCGCGGCGGGCTCACCGGCCTGAGGCTGCGCCGAGGTGGGCTCACCGGCCTGAGGGTGCGCCGAGGTGGGCTCGGGCGACGCCTGCTGGGCAGATTCGGGCTGGGCCGGCACAGGCTGGGTCTGGGCCGATGCAGCCTGCACCGGGGCGGACCCGGCCGACGCAGGCTGGGCCGACGTGGGCTGGGCCGACGTGTGCTGGGCCGACGTGTGCTGGGCCGCGTTCTCGGAGCCAGTCGCGGACCGGTCCGTCCCGGACTGGGCCGCACCTTCCGGTGCGGCCGAAGCCGTGGCCGGAGGCTGCGAGAGCGGCAGAGCGTGGTGTAGGGCAAGAGTGTTTACTACGGGGGGGAGATCTAGGTGGTGGCCGGATCATTAAAAAAGGG
>NZ_JBEXTX010000099.1:0-30822 GCF_040614175.1 Amycolatopsis sp. NPDC006131 | reverse complement strand
TGAGTGTGTTTCAGTCGCCGAGCAGCGGCGTCAAGGCGGGAAAGAGTACCTTGACCCCGCTGATCGGCGACTAAAGATCGGCTGTGGATCGGGGGCGGGGGAGGTCTGGTTGGGGTAGTCGGCTTGCTTTCGTTGCCGGCTTGCGGTTGAACACCCCCAGAGCCGCCTCAGGTCGCCGCATCGTGGCCCAGGTCCACGATGCAGAACACGTTTCCCTCGGGGTCGGCCAGCACCACGAAGTCCGGGTCCTCCGGATACAGATCCCAGTCCACCAGCACCGCCCCCAATCCAACCAGCCGGGCCACCTCGGCGGCCTGCTCGTCCGCCGACTCCACGAACAGGTCCAGGTGGATCCGCGGGTGGCGCTGCACCGGGGTCTCGCTGCACATCAGCCCCAGCACCGGACCATCGTCGCCGCTGAGGGTGCGCCAGTTCGGGTTCTCCCACTCGCTCGTCACGCGCAGGCCGAGCGCCTCCGTCCAGAACGCCTCCGCCCGCGCGAGGTCGTCGACACCGAGCACCGGGATTCCCAACCGCAACATGCCCCGAGCCTAGACACGGAAAAGGCCCCGGGCATGGCACGCCCGGGGCCGATCCACGAGAACTCAGGCTTCGGTGTCGTCGCCCTCGGACTTGGGCTTCACGTCGGCGTTCTTCGGCGCCCGGCCGTTGCGGGCCCGGCGCGGCTGGCGCTGCGCGGGCGGCGGCGGGGCGATCTGCGGCACCGACGGGCCGCCACCCAGCATCAGCTCCGCGAACGTCGCCATGGCCTCGTCGAGCTGGCCGCCGATGCGCCGCTCCGACTCCTCGTTGCTGCTGCGCACCAGGGAACCCACCGACTCGGTGTCCGGGCGGCTGGACAGCGTGCCCTCGACCCGCGAGAAGCCGCTCTTGACCGCGCCGCCGAGGTCGCCGAACTGCGCGGCCACACCCTCGTCGACCTTGTCGATCCGGCCGGCGAGGTCATCCAGGCGCCCGGTGATCTGCTCCAGCCGGGCGGACAGCGCTTCCAGCCGCTCCGTCGGGTCCAGCATCTCGCCGGTCTCGTCGATCGCGCCGCGCAGGGCCTGCGTGGCCGCCTCGACGCGCTCGCGGTGCTGGTTGTCCGCCTCATCCACGCGGCCGCGCAGGTCGGACAGGCCGTTCTCGACGCGCTCACGCAGCTCGCCGACGCCGTTGTCCACCCGCTCGCGCAGCTCGCTCATGCCCGAGTCGACCCGGTCGCGCAGGATGGACTCGGCCATCTCGATGCGCTCCTTCACCGGCCCGTGCACGGCCTGCGGCAGCGCGTCGAGCTTCGCGTCCTGCTTGTCCAGGTGCCCGTTCAGGTCGTCGAGGCGGCGGTGGATGTTCTCCAGCTTGTCCTCGAGCCCGTCCATCCGGCCCGCGACACCCTCGAAGCGGGCGGCCACACCGTCGAGACGGCCGTCGAGCTGGGCGAACGGCTTCGCCAGCTTGTCGACGATGCTCTCCACCGCGCGCGCCAGGTCCGCCAGCGCGTTGTCCTGCGCCTCCAGGCGCGACATGGCCTCGTCCAGGCGCTCGGCGAGCACGCCGACCTCGGTGCGGTCGGGCAGCTCCGACAGCCGCTTGCGCACGGCGCCCAGCGAGTCGACCGGAGCGAGCCGCGCGTAGATGTCGTCGAGCGCGTCGAAGATCTGCTGCTGCTCGCTCTCGCGGACTTCGGCCGCGCGCACCAGCATGTTGCGCATCCGGTCGAAGGACGGAGCTCCAATGTGGTTATCAGTGGTCACTTCGGTGTCCTTCGTCGGCGGGGAAAGAGGGACGTGGGCGAAGCTTAACCATTGCGGAATTGCTCTGGGTATCGCCCCCGTAAAGGCGGGAACGTCGTGGTCACCCCGACCGGCCGAATGCGAGCCGCCGGGCGGCGGTCTGAAGCTTGAGTGGAGGCTGAGAGTCGCGACCGCGCGCGTCCATGTAGGTGACCGCCGCGGGGGTACCGTCGGAGCATGTCCGACAACGCCACCAGAGCGCCCCTGACCATGGAAAACATCCGGCGGGCGCCCAAAGTACTGCTCCATGATCACCTCGACGGAGGACTCCGTCCTGCGACCGTGATCGAACTGGCCGACGCCCTCGGGTACCGCGATCTGCCCACGACGGACGTGGCCGAGCTGAGCCGCTGGTTCCGCGACGCCGCCGACTCCGGCTCCCTGGAGTCCTACCTCGAGACCTTCGCCCACACCTGCGGCGTGATGCAGACCGAGGAAGCGCTGGTCAGGGTGGCCGCGGAGTGCGTGGAGGACCTCGCCGACGACGGCGTCGTCTACGCCGAGGTGCGCTACGCGCCGGAGCTGTTCGTCGAGCGCGGCCTGTCGCTGGACGCGGTCGTCGAGGCCGTCCAGGCGGGGTTTGCGGAGGGTGAGCGTCGAGCCGCTCAGCAGGGAAAAGTCATCCGAATGGGTACTTTGCTGTGTGCGATGCGTCAGCACGCCCGGGCGGCTGAGATCGCCGAGATCGCGGTGCGTTACCGGGACTCCGGAGTGGCCGGGTTCGACATCGCGGGACCCGAGGCCGGATTCCCGCCCACCCGCAACCTCGACGCATTCGAATATCTGCGCACCAATAACGCGCATTTCACCATTCACGCCGGTGAGGCGTTCGGACTCGCTTCCATTTGGGAGGCGATTCAGCATTGTGGCGCCGAACGGCTCGGGCACGGTGTGCGGATCGTGGACGACATCAAACGCGATCCGGACGGCACGGTCCACCTCGGCCGGCTCGCCAGCTACGTCCGCGACCGCCGCATCCCGCTGGAGATCTGCCCGTCCTCCAACGTGCAGACCGGCGCCGCCGCGTCGATCGCCGACCATCCGATCGGGTTACTCGCGGACTTGCGCTTCCGGGTGACCGTCAACACCGACAACCGGCTCATGAGCGGCTGCTCGATGTCGAGCGAGTTCGCCGCACTCGCCGACGCGTTCGGCTACGGGTGGTCCGACTTCCAGTGGTTCACGATCAACGCGATGAAGTCGGCGTTCCTCGATTTCGATCAACGGCTCGACCTGATCAACAACGTGATCAAACCGGGCTACGCCGAGTTGGTCTGAAAGCTCTTGTGATCGTTAGCGTCGGCAAGTAAGGTCCAAGATGTAAGAACAAGTTCTCACATCTTGGGATGGTCGCGATGAGCCGGGCAGCGGGGCTGGACACGAGGAGTAGGCGCCGGTGGGGCATCCTCGCGCTCGGCCTCGCGGCCCAGACCGCGAGCTGCTCGTTCCTCTACGGCATCCCGTTCCTGGTGCCGGAGATGCGCGCGGCCGGGCTGACGCTCGCGGAGGCCGGCACGATCGTCGCCGCGCCCAGCATCGGCCTGCTGTTCACGCTGATCGCCTGGGGCGCGGCGGCCGACCGCTACGGCGAGCGCCTGGTCATGGCGATCGGTCTCGGCACGTCGTCGGCGCTGCTGCTGGTCACCTCGCTGGTGACGCCGTCGACCGGGGTGCTGTTCGCGTTGTTCCTGCTCGCCGGGGCGCTGACGGCGTCGGTCAACGCGGCCAGCGGGCGCGCGGTGATGGGCTGGTTCGGCCCGGACGAGCGGGGCACCGCGATGGGGGTGCGGCAGACCGCGCAGCCGCTCGGCGTCGGCGTCGCCGCGCTGGCCCTGCCGCCGCTGGCGCAGCACTGGGGCTTCCAGTCCGCGGTGCTGTTCCCGGCGGTGTTCGGGCTGGTGGTCGCCGCGCTGGTGGCGTGGCTGGTGATCGACCCGCCGCGGCCGGAGAAGAAGCCGGGCGCGCCGAAGCCGGCGTCGCCGTACCGGACGCCGACGCTGTGGCGGCTGCACGGGGCGAGCGCGCTGCTGGTGGTGCCGCAGTTCGCGGTGTCCGCGTTCGCGCCGGTGTACCTGGTGTCGGCGCACGGCTGGAGCGCGCTGGCGGCGGGGTGGTTCCTGGCGGCGGTGCAGGTGTTGGGCGCGGTCGGCCGTCTGGTCTCGGGGTACTGGTCGGACCGGGTGGGCAGCCGCTTGCGCCCGATGCGGCAGCTGGCGGTGGCGAGCGCGGCGGTCATGCTGCTGGTCGCCGTCGGCGACGTGAGCTGGATGTGGGTGGTGTTGTTCGCGCTGGTCCTGGCCGCGGTGATCACGGTGGCGGACAACGGGCTCGGGTTCACCGCGTCCGCGGAGCTGGCCGGGATCGACTGGGCGGGGCGCGCGATGGGAACCCAGAACACGGCGCAGAACATCGCGGCGTCCCTCACGCCACCCCTGCTGGGCCTGGTGATCGGCGATTCCCGCTACGCGCTGGCGTTCTGCGTGGCCGCGGTGTTCCCGGTGCTGGCGATCGGCCTCACGCCGGTCCGAGCCGAGACTCGGTCGTCGTGATCGCCTCGCGGAGCGCGGCCCGCGCGGCGGTCAGTTCCGCGGCGCGGGCGTCCAGCTCGGTGAGCCGGGCGCGCAGGGTGTCCAGGACGCCGGGGCAGGCGTCCAGCGTGCCGTCCGGGTGGGCGCAGTCGATGATGCGGCGGATCTCCCGGGTGGGCAGGCCGACGGTGAGCAGTTCGCGGATCTGCCGGACGCGCTCGACCGCGCCGGGGTCGTACTCGCGGTACCCGTTGTCGCGCCGCTGAGCGGTCAGCAACCCCACGCGCTCGTAGTACCTCAGCAGCCGCTCGGTCGTCCCGGTGCGCCTGGCGAGCTCACCGATCAGCATCACTTGACCTTCCCACCATGTCAGGGATCAACACTGCCGGGAGTACCACGATTCCCGGAGGAAGACCTTGATCATCGACGCCCACAGCCACGTCCACAATCCGGTCGAGCAGCACATCGCCCTGCTCGACGAAGCCGGTGTCGACAAAGCGATCTTGTTCGCGACCCGTCCGCACCCCGAACGCGCGACGACGCTGGACGAGCTGAAGGGGGAGATGGCCGTCCTGTCGCAGAGCCTGGCCGGCAGCGGCGAAGGCCTAGCCGCGGCCCTGTGCGAACTCGACGACGCGGTCGCCGCGCACCCGGACCGGTTCGTCGGTTTCGGCTCGGTGGACCTGACGCGGCCCGGGGCGGAGGTGGCGGCCGCGGTCGAGGAGGCAGGCCGGAAGTGGCGCGGCATCGGCGAGCTGACCCCGCCGCCCGGCGGCGCCGATCTGCTCGAACCGGTGCTGCGCGCGGCCGGCGACCTGCCGGTGGTGGTCCACGGCGCAGCCCCGACCACCGCCGCCGACCTGGCGACCATCGGCGCGCTCGCTCGGAAGTACCCGCGGACGCCGCTGGTGATCAGCCAGCTCGGCGGCCGGCATTGGATCGACGCGATCGAGCTCGTCCGCGAGACGCCGAACCTCTGGCTCGAGCTGTCGACGGCGAGCCTGGTGTTCTCCGTGCGGCTGGCGATCGCGGAGGTGCCGGACCGGACGCTGTTCGGCTCGGACGCGCCCTACGGCGACCCGGCGCTGGCCCGCGCGCTGGTCGAGCGCGTCACGCCGTCGAAAACAGTGCGCGCCGCGGTCCTCGGTGGGAACGCGGCGCGCCTGCTCGGTCCGTGACGGGTCAGTGCACCCGCAGCCGGTTCTCGAAGGCCTCCACCAGCTTGCGCCACTCGCTCTGCTCGGTGTCGAACGGCGCGCTCGGCGCGAGCCGGCCCGGGTCCGGCTTCAGCACGAACGACACCAGCCACCCCAGGCTCTCCGAAGTGGACAGTGCGGCGGCCACCGTGTCGTCGCCCGCCCAGTCCGCGGCGTCGGTGAGCAGCTCGACCGCCAGGTCCAGCTGCGTCGGGTCGATCGCGTCCGGGCCCTCGGCCAGGTCCTCGTCCAGGCCGGCCAGCACGTAGGTGTTCTCGGTGTCGACCTCGACCTCCAGCTCGCCCGCGGTGGCCTTGGCGAGCACCTCGTCCCAAGTGGACACCTCGGCCAGGTCGGAGTCGGCGAACGCGGCGGAGTCGGCCAGCGCCCGCGCGAGCGCCTTCTCCGACTTGAACACGTCGATCCGGCCGTCGCTGCCCAGGAAGATCGGCTCGTCGTCCAGGTAGCACCGCAGCGAGTAGTACTCGTCGCCGGCGGTGATGATCTTGATCGGGTCGATGCCGACCTCGCCCCAGAAACCGACCGGGACGTCCTCTTCTTCCTCGTCGTCGGCGTCGGTGCTCTCGACCGTGTCGAGGTCCTCGTCGGCCTGCTCGGACTCGACCTCGGCCTCGGCCGACTCCTCCAGGAAGGTGGCCAGCTCCTCGGCGGTCTGCTCGAGCACACCGGCGTCCACGTCCGGCACCTTGACCAGGCCGTCGATCGCGTCGAGCACGGTGTCCCACTTCTCGGACACGGCCTCGGACAGGTCGTTCCACAGGCGCTCGCCCTCGCGGCCGGTGAACGGCAGCCTGCCCTGCTCCAGCAGCGAGAAGCCCTCGGTGGCGTCCAGCACCTCGTGGACCTCGTCGAGCTCGCACACGTCGGCCAGCGAGCGCACGATGCCGACGATCTCGGCCAGCTCGCTGATCGTCCACGAGTCCGGGTCCTCGGCGACCAGCTCGGGCACGCCGACCAGGTCGTAGGAGTGGTCGTCGTCGGGGATCAGCTCCGGCACGTTCAGCGCCGGGACCGCGTTCCACGCCGGGTGGTCGATCAGGTCGTGCTGCTCGGCGGTGCGGACGAACGCGGCCAGGTGCGCGGCGTCGGGGAAGGCGTACAGATCCTCCTCGTCACCGAGGAAGGCCTCCCACTCCTCGCCGTCCTCCCGCCAGCGCGGGGCCCAGAGGGTCACCAGGTCCCCCTGCGGCAGCCCGAGTTCGATCGGGACGATGTCCTGTGCCATGAAAGCCCTCCGGATTACACCTGTGTGTGGGAAGCCTACGGCTTGACGGGACCGGCCGCGATGGGCCCCATCTGCTCTCCGGCCGCGGGTGGCACGATGGTACCCACGATGAGCCTCTCAGACCTCCTACCAGCGGATCCCGATCCCGACACGCTGTTCGAGACGTTTTCGGCCTGGACGGCCGAACGCGGGCTCGAGCTGTACCCGGCGCAGGAAGAGGCGCTGATCGAGGTCGTCTCCGGCGCCAACCTGATCCTGTCCACCCCGACCGGCTCGGGAAAGAGCCTGGTCGCGGTGGGTGCGCACTTCACCGCGATGGCCCACGGCCTGCGCAGCTACTACACCGCGCCCATCAAGGCGCTGGTCTCGGAGAAGTTCTTCCAGCTCATCGAGATCTTCGGCGCCGACAACGTCGGGATGATGACCGGCGACTCCGCGGTCAACCCGGATGCCCCGATCATCTGCTGCACGGCGGAAATCCTGGCGAACATCGCGTTGCGGTTCGGTGCCGACGCCCCGGTCGGCCAGGTCGTGGCCGACGAGTTCCACTTCTACAGCGAGCCGGACCGTGGCTGGGCGTGGCAGGTGCCGCTGCTGGAGCTGCCGAACGCGCAGTTCGTGCTGATGTCGGCCACCCTCGGTGACGTCACCTTCTTCGAGAAGGACCTGACCCGTCGCACCGGCCGCACCACCGCGGTGGTCACGTCGGCGCAGCGGCCGGTGCCGCTGACCTACCGGTACGCGCTCACCCCGCTGCACGAGACGATGACCGAACTGCTCACCGGCGGGCAGGCCCCGGTCTACGTCGTGCACTTCTCGCAGGCCGCCGCGATCGAGCGGGCGCAGGCCCTGATGAGCATCAACGTCACCACCCGCGCCGAGAAGGACGCGCTCGCCGAGGCCATCGGGGACTTCCGGTTCTCCGCCGGGTTCGGCAAGACGCTGTCGCGGCTAGTGCGGCACGGCATCGGCGTGCACCACGCCGGCATGCTGCCCAAGTACCGGCGGCTGGTCGAGCAGCTCGCGCAGGCCGGGCTGCTGAAGGTGATCTGCGGGACGGACACGCTCGGCGTCGGCATCAACGTGCCGATCCGCACGGTGGTGTTCTCGGCGCTGACCAAGTACGACGGGGTGCGCCAGCGGCACCTCAAGGCACGCGAGTTCCACCAGATCGCCGGGCGCGCGGGCCGGGCCGGGTACGACACCGACGGGTACGTGGTGGTGCAGGCGCCGGACCACGTGATCGAGAACGCGAAGGCGCTGCAGAAGGCGGGCGACGACCCGAAGAAGAAGCGCAAGATCGTCCGCAAGAGCGCGCCCGAGGGGTTCGTCAACTGGACGGAGAGCACGTTCGAGCGGCTGATCTCGTCGCCGCCCGAGCCGCTGACGTCGAGTTTCCAGGTGAGCCACGCGATGCTGCTGAACGTGATCTCGCGGCCGGGCAACGCGTTCGAGCACATGCGGCACCTGCTGGAGGACAACCACGAGGACCGGCCGTCGCAGCGCAAGCACATCCGCCGGGCGATCGCGATCTACCGCGCGCTGGTGGCCGCGGGCGTCGTCGAGCGGTTGTCCGAACCGGACTCGACGGGCCGGATCGTGCGGCTGACGATGGACCTGCAGCTGGACTTCGCCCTGAACCAGCCGCTGTCGCCGTTCGCGCTGGCCGCGATCGAGCTGCTGGACACCGAGTCGCCGACGTACGCGCTGGACGTGGTGTCGGTGATCGAGTCCACAGTGGAGAACCCGCGGCCGGTGCTGTCGCAGCAGCAGTTCAAGGCGCGCGGCGAGGCGGTCGCGGCGTTGAAGGCGGAGGGCGTCGAGTACGAGGAGCGGATGGCGCTGCTCGACGAGGTGACGTACCCGAAGCCGCTGGAGGAGCTGCTGGAGGCGGCGTACGAGACGTACCGGCGCGGGCACCCGTGGGTCGCCGACTACGAGCTGAAGCCGAAGTCGGTCGTGCGGGACATGTACGAGCGGGCGATGAACTTCGTCGAGTACATCAACTTCTATTCGCTCGCGCGGTCGGAGGGCCTGGTGCTGCGGTACCTGGCGGACACCTACGACGCGCTGCGGCGCACGGTGCCGGACGAGGCGAAGACCGAGCCGCTGGAGGACCTGATCGCGTGGCTCGGCGAGATGGTGCGCCAGGTCGACTCGAGCCTGCTGGACGAGTGGGAGGCCCTGCGGCATCCGGGGGAGGAGCCGGTGCCCGCGGAGCGCCTGCCGGAGAAGCCGCCGCCGGTCACGGGCAACGAGCGGGCGTTCCGGGTGCTGGTGCGCAACCAGATGTTCCGGCGCGTCGAGTTGGCCGCCCGGCGGGCGTACGCGGAGCTGGGGGAGCTGGACGCGGCGTCCGGCTGGAACGACATCGAGTGGGAAGCCGCGCTCGAGGCCTACTACGAGCAGCACGACCGGATCGAAACCGGAGCGGACGCCCGCGGCCCGGCGATGCTGATCATCGAGAAGGAGCCCGAGGTCTGGCGGGTGAGGCAGATCTTCGACGACCCCGCGGGCGACCACGACTGGGGCATCAGCGCCGAGGTGGACCTGGCGGCCTCCGACGAGGCCGGCGCAGCGGTGGTCCGCGTGACGGCGGTGGACCAACTCGGAGGCTGAGGCCCCTCGCGGCTGGGAGTGTTGTTCGGCTCTGCTGATCGGGGGATCACTCCCGCAGCTTCGGTCCCGAGCTACCCGGATGTTCGTCCTCCGAAGGGGCTCACCACGCGGCGCGGCCCCCGACGCGCGGTTCCCGGTGCGGCCGCGTGCGAATGTTCCGCTGCGCGGGGTGCGTTCCGGCGGTCCGAGCTACCCGGACTTCGATCCGGCGCACTCCCCGCTGGTAGCCCGGCGCCCCGGTAGCTCCTCGCCGCGGGAAGTTGCGGCGAGGAGCTACCGGTCAACGCCGGTGCCGGGGGCCGGTGTCGGGCGGGCCGGGCTCGGGGGCGGCGGTTTCCGGGTAGCGCGGCAGGCCGGCGAAAGTGCCCTGCTGCTGCGGGACCGCGGGCTGTTGCGGCGGCGGGTCCTGGTCGGTCTGCGGGAACGGCTCCGGGTTGCGGCGGTACAGCGCCGGCGTCGGGGCCGTGGGCGCGACGTCCATCGGCGAGGCGACCTGCGCCTCCGCGGCGGCGTACGCGGGCTGCCGCCCGGGCGCGTAGGGCTGCGCCGGGGACGGGATCTCGGGGGCGGGCTGCGCCCCGGACGGCGTGTCCGTGCTCGCCCACGCCTGTGCCGCCGAGGGCACCTCCCCGGAGGCGGGTGACTGGCCTGCGGGCTGGACGTCCGCGGAGCCGTAAGCCGGCCGGGTCCCATCCGCGGCCGCGTAGCCGGACGTCACCGGCCTGCTCTCGCCGGAGGCCATCTCGCCCGAGGCGTAGCTGGGCTGCGCCGCGGCGGGCATCTCCCCAGAGGTGACGGCCGCCGGCCTGCTGTCACCCGAGGCATAGCCGGGCTGTGCTCCGGAGAGCATCTCCCCGGAGGCGAACGCCGCTGACCTGCTGTCGCCAGAGGCGTAACCGGATTGCGCTCCGGAGGGCATCTCGCCGGAGGCGAACGCCGTCGACCTGCTATCGCCGGTCTGCGCTGCGGCGGGCATCTCGCCGGAGGCGAACGTCGCCGACCTGCCATCGCCGGTCTGCGCCGCGGCGGGCATCTCCCCGGAGGTGTAGCTGGACTGAGCCGCGGCAGGCATGTCACCGGAGGCGAACATCGCCGACCTGCCATCCCCGTACTGAGCCCCGCCGGGCATCTCGCCGGAACCGTAAGCCGCTCCCGTCGAGCTGTGCGCCGGCTGGCTCTCCGCGGAATACGGCGAGGACATGTACGACGGCATCGGCACGTCGGCCGGCGTCTTGCTCACCGGCCGTCGCGGGTCGGGCATCGGCGCGGCTGCCTCCGGCCGCTGCCCCGCCGCGTCCATCGCGACCGCCGGTGGGCGCTCGACCTGCGGGTTCTGCCCGGGCAGGATGTCCATCGGCGACCCACCGCGCGGCGCGGGTGCCTGGTGACGTCCCTGGGCCACCTCGTCCTCGCCGGAGTAGCCGGCCAGCGGGTTCTTGGCGTTGCGCTTCGGCCCGCGGCGGGCCAGCCCCACGAGGCCGAACAGTCCCAGCAACCCCAGCAGCCCCCACAGCCCCTGCGGCATGTTCCTGAGCTGCTCCTGCGCGAGCACGGTTTCGGCCGGCGCGGCGTTCGCCACCGCCGGGCCGAACGGCAGGAGGACGCACACCGCGGCGGCGACCGTCCCGAGGCGGGCCCTGTCAGGCATTACGGCTCACTCCCCTGGTTGTCGTGACGCCACGATGTACCCGCCCCACCCGGGTCCAGACCAGACACCGACCTAGTGGGTGACCTGCACCACCTGCGCGAGTGACTTCTCTTGCGACGCCGGAATCGTCGGACTCCGCGTGTAATCTGCGGCCATGGGGCTTCGCGCACGTGTGGTTTCCTGGGTGGGCCGCCGTTACCTCGCCAGAGCGCAGAAAAAGGGCTTCGACCTCTCGGTCCTGCCTGATTCCGCGCTCATGCCGCTGCGCCGTGACGGCCTGGACCCCGTGCCCGAACTGGGCGCCACCAGGGCGGAGGCGCCGGTCAGCAAGTTGCCGCTGCCCTTCGGCATCACCGCGTGGCTGGTCACCGGGTACGGCGAGGCGAAGGAAGTGCTCGCCGCCACGGACAAGTTCAGCAACGACTACACCAACCTCGTCGGCAAGGCGGGGCTTTCCGCCGAGCAGAACCCCGGCGGGCTCGGGTTCGCGGACCCGCCGGACCACACGCGCCTGCGCAAGATGCTGACGCCGGAGTTCACGATGCGGCGGCTGAACCGCCTCACGCCCCGCATCGACGAGATCATCGCCGAGCAGCTGGACGCGATGGAGAAGGACGGCGGCACCGTCGACCTGATGCAGTCGTTCGCGCTGCCGATCCCGTCGCTGACGATCTGCGAACTGCTCGGCGTCTCCTATGAGGACCGTGACGACTTCCAGCGGCTGAGCACGGTCCGGTTCGACCTGTTCGCCGGTGCGGGCGCCTCGTTCGGGGCGATCTCGGAGTCACTGTCCTATTTGCTCGAAATCGTGAAGAAGCAGCGCGTCGAGCCCGGTGACGGCCTGCTCGGCATGCTGGTCAAGGAGCACGGCGACAACATCTCCGACCAGGAGCTGGCCGGTCTCGCCGACGGTGTGCTGACCGGCGGCCTGGAGACGACGGCGAGCATGCTGGCGCTGGGCGCGATCGTGCTGCTGCGCGACCGGCGGGCGTTCGAACTGGTGCGCGACTCCGACGACGCCGCGCGTGATTTCGTCGAGGAGCTGCTGCGGTACCTGACGGTGGTGCAGGTGGCGTTCCCGCGGTTCGCGCGCGAGGACGTCACGGTCGGCGGGCAGGAGATCGCCAAGGGCGACATCGTGTTCGTGTCGCTGAGCGGGGCCAACCGGGACGCCGTCCTCGGCGACGGCATGGAGTCCTTCGACCCCGCCCGCCCGGCGACGCAGCACCTGGCCTTCGGCTGGGGCGCGCACCGGTGCATCGGGGCGGAGCTGGCGCGCATGGAGCTGCGTGCCGCGTACCCGGCGCTGGTGCGGCGCTTCCCGGACCTGCGGCTGGACGTCGAGCCGGAGCAGTTGAGCTACCGGCGGACGTCGATCGTCTACGGCGTGGACACGCTGCCGGTGCGGGTGAAGTAGCGGTCCCGGGAGGCAGGTTCGCCGCCGCGAGTGGCGAACATGCCGGGGGAGCGGCCAACTCGCTGCCCGGAGGGGCGAACACGGCCGGGATGGCCGACACCTGCGGCCCCCGCGGCGGCTTGATCAGTGCCGGGAGCGAAGCCGGCCGTGACAACTGGGCGCCGTAGACGGCGAAATCTCCGCGCGGAAGGGCAACACGCTGCCGGGAATGGCCACCACGGCGCAGGGCCGGCGCGGCGCCGGGAGTGCCAAGACGCCGCCGGGAGCGGTCGGGACCGGGCATGGAACGGCCAACGCGGTGTCGCGAGTAGCCGCCATGGTGCCGGCCAGCACAGTGCCCGGGCGTGGCGGACCCGGCACCCCAGAGTGGGTGAAGTAGCCGGTCAGCCCTGGCGGAGGCGCAGCGCGCCTTCCGCGGCGGGCGTGTCCGTGATCAGCGTCGACACCAACCCCGACCGCAGCACGGCGTCGATGGCCTCCGCTTTCGGCGCCGTGTAGCCGAGGGCGATCACCTCGGGCACCTTCAGCAGCTCCGCCGTGTCGATCGCCAGCACGTGGTGCGCCAGCCCCGTCGACAGCGGCTTCCCCTCGCCGTCGAACAGCCGCGCCGCGACCTCCGCGCGAGCGCCCCGCGCGGTGATCGCCTCGCGTTCGGCCGGGGACACCGCGTCGTACACCGTCGACTCGCCGGGCAGCCACGCGCCGATGCTCACCACGGCCTTCGTCAGGCGCGGGAACTGCGCGAACGTCTCCGCGATCCCCGGCTGCCGCCGCAGGATCTCCGTCGTCCGGCGGTCCGGCAGCACCAGCGGCCCGTAGATCGGGTACGCGTCCCCGCCTGACACCTCCGCCACGTGCCGCACCGTCTCCACCGACCGGTCCCGCATGTCCATCCCGGCCTGCACCCCGCACAACTGCACGATCGGGCACTTCGGCAGCCGCCGCACCGCCGCCGCCATCGCGTTCACCGACCGCGCCCACGACAACCCGACCACGTCGTCCTCGGTGACCGTCTCCGACAGCAGCTGCGCCGCGAACGCCCCGATCTGCCGCCGCACCTGCGGACGCGGCCCCGTGCTCGCCGCTCGATTGAGCACGAACGCCTGCCGCAGCCCATACGCGGACCGCAGCTCGTCGGACAGCCGCACGTCGACCGGCGCCGGGGGAGCGAACTCCACTCGCACCAGGCCCTGCGACAACGCCGCGTCGATCAGCCGCGCCACCTTGAACCTGCTGATCCCGAAGTCGGCGGCGATTTCGATCTTGGAATGCCCCAGCACGTAGAACCGGTGCGCCACCAGCGTCGCGGTGAGCCCGTCCAGCATGCCAGTCTCGCTCATCTGAGCACTATAGCGCCAGCTCCGTTGACGAGAAACCACCAAAACCCCTCTAATGCATGACCAGACATGTGACCACAAAGTCGTGAGGCGCTCAGATGAGCGCAGGAAGAGGTGAGACGGCATGCGGGCCGCCATCGTCGATCAGCCGGGTTCCATCAGGGTCGGCGAGGTTCCCGATCCCACGCCGGGGGAGCGCGACGTCGTGATCAAGGTCGGCGCGTGCGGCATCTGCGGCACGGACCTGCACATCGCCGACGGCCACTTCCCCCCGACGCCCTACCCGATCGTCCCCGGCCACGAGTTCGCCGGCGAGATCGTCGAGATCGGCGAGAACGTCCCCGGCGGCTGGCAGGTCGGCGACCGCGTGGCCGTCGACCCGTCCCTGTTCTGCGGCTACTGCGACCCGTGCCGCGCCGGCCACGGCAACCTCTGCGAGAACTGGGGCGCCACCGGCGACACCGTCAACGGCGCCTTCGCCGAGTACGTCGCAGTCCCGGCGAGCACCTGCTACCGCCTGCCCGACCACCTGTCCTGGCAGGAGGGCGCCCTCGTCGAGCCGGTGTCCTGCGCCGTGCACGGCGTCCGGCGCATCGGGGTCGAGGCGGGCGAGCACTTCCTGGTCGTCGGCGCCGGGACGATGGGCCTGGTCATGCAGATGCTCCTGCAACGGGCCGGCGCGCGCGTCACGGTCGTCGACCGCAACGCGTCCCGCCTGCCGCGGGCGAAGGACCTCGGTGCGCACGCCGTCGCCACCGATGTGTCCGAACTGGACGGTGAGCGGTTCGACGCGGCGGCCGACTGCACCGGTGCGGCCCCGGCGATCGAGGCCGCGTTCGACGCGCTGCGCCGCGGCGGGCGTCTGCTCGTCTTCGGCGTCGCCCCGGCGGAGGCACGTGTCGCGCTTTCGCCGTTCCGGATCTACAACGACGAGATCACGGTGGTGGGATCGATGGCTGTTCTGCACTCCTACGGCGCCGCGCTGGACCTGGTGGCCTCCGGCGCGATCGACACGAAAGCCCTGCTGACCGACGCGTTGCCGCTGGAGCGGTTCCCGGACGCGCTGGACCTGATGCGCAGTGGTGCGGGTCTGAAGGTGCAGGTGCTGCCGGGGGCCACGGATGCGTAAGCGGCTGGCACTCCTCGCGGTCACCGCGCTGCTGACCCTGACCGGCTGCGCGGGCGCCGGCGCGCTCGGCGCGGGCGGCAACACCCTGGTCATCGCGATCGTGGCGAACCCGCAGATGAACGACGCCATTTCGCTGTCGCACGAGTTCGAGGCGGCGAACCCGGGCGTCAAGCTCAAGTTCGTGTCGCTGCCGGAGAACCAGGCGCGCGCGAAGATCACCGCCTCGACCGCGACCCAGGGCGGCGAGTTCGACGCGGTGATGATCAGCAACTACGAGACCCCGCAGTGGGCGGCCAACGGCTGGCTGGAGAACCTGCAGCCCTACATCGACGCCAGCCCCGGCTACGACCCGGCCGACTTCATCCCGAGCATCCGCGACTCGCTGTCCTACCAGGGCTCGATGTACGCGGTGCCGTTCTACGGCGAGTCGTCGTTCCTGGCCTACCGCAAGGACCTGTTCGAGCAGGCCGGGCTGACCATGCCGGAGCACCCGACGTGGCAGCAGATCGCCGACTTCGCCGCGAAGCTGGACAACCCACAAGCCGGTGTCGCCGGCATCTGCCTGCGCGGCAAGCCCGGCTGGGGCGAAAGCCTCGCGCCGTTCACCACGGTCGCCAACACCTTCGGCGCGCAGTGGTTCGACCAGGACTGGAACGCGAAGCTGGACACGCCGGAGTTCCGCGAGGCCGCGAACTTCTACGTGAACCTGGTTCGCGAGCACGGCGAGGTCGGCGCCTCCAGCGCCGGGTTCTCCGAGTGCGGCACGCGCTACGGCCAGGGCCAGGCCGCGATGTGGTACGACGCAACGGTCATGGCCGGGACGAACGAGGACCCGGAGTCGAGCAAGGTCGTCGGCAAGTCCGGCTACGTCGCCGCGCCGGTGGTGAAGACCGAGGCGAGTGGCTGGCTCTACACCTGGGCGCTGGCGATCCCGAAGGTCGGCAAGAACAAGCAGGACGCCTGGAAGTTCCTGCAGTGGATGACGAACAAGGAGTTCGTGCAGACCGTCGGCAAGACCTACGGCTGGAACCGGGTCCCGCCGGGCTGCCGGTTCTCCACCTACCGGATCCCCGAGTACGCCGAGGCCGCGAAGGCCTACGCCCAGCCGACGCTGGACGGCATCGACGCGGCCGACCAGCGCAAGGTGATGACGAAGCCGGTGCCCTACCCGGGCATCCAGTTCGTGGGCATCCCCGAGTTCCAGGACCTGGGCACCCGGGTCAGCCAGGAGCTCTCGGCCGCGATCGCCGGTCAGATCACCGTCGACGAGGCCATCGAGCAGTCGCAGGAGTACGCGCAGACCGTCGGCGATTCCTACCGGGAGACGAAATGACCGCCGTTGCGCCCACAGTCGCAAGTGGACAGAGAGTCGAAGCGAAACCGGAGAAGCGCAAGGGCACCGGAGCCTGGGCCCGCCGGGCGCCCCTGCTGCCCGCGCTGTTGTTCACCATCGTGGTGACCCAGATCCCGTTCATCCTGACGGTGGTCTACTCGTTCCAGTCGTGGAACCTCGTGCGGCCCGGCTCGCAGCACTTCGTCGGGTTCCAGAACTACGCCGACGTGTTCGCCGACTCGCAGTTCCGCGGCGCGATGCTCAACACGGTCGTCCTGACCGTGGTGTGCGTGTTCGTCGCGCTGCTGCTCGGGCTCGGCCTGGCGCTGCTGCTGGACCGCAAGTTCCTCGGCCGCGGCGTGGTGCGGACGCTGCTGATCACGCCGTTCCTCATCCTGCCCGCGGCGGGCGCGCTGCTGTGGAAGACGACGATGTTCGACCCGACCTACGGGCTGCTCAACTTCGTCTTCGGCGGCGAAACCGACTGGCTGTCGGAGTTCCCGCTCGCCTCGGTCATGGCGCAGGTCGTGTGGCAGTGGACGCCGTTCATGATGCTGCTGATCCTGGCCGGCCTGCAGAGCCAGCCGAAGGACGTGCTGGAGGCCGCGCAGGTCGACGGCGCGGGCCGGTGGCGGACGTTCGCGTCGATCACGCTGCCGCACCTGTCCCGGTACCTGCAGCTGTCGGTGCTGCTGGGCGCGATCTACATCGTGAACAGCTTCGACGCGATCTTCCTGATGACCCAGGGCGGTCCGGGCACCGCGAGCACGAACCTGCCGTACTACATCTACCAGCGCGCGTTCCAGGGCTTCGACATCGGCCAGTCCTCGGCGATGGGCGTCGTCGTGGTGGTACTGACGCTGATCGTCGCGACCTTCGCGCTGCGCCTGATGTTCCGCGCGTTCGACGTGAGCAAGGGGGTCGTGAAGTGAGCACCCTGCGCAGGCGGCTCGGTCCCGCCTCACTGACCACCGCGACCTGGGTGGTCGCGATCCTCTTCGTGTTCCCGCTGATCTGGATGGTGCTGACCGCCTTCAAGCAGGAGGCCGACGCCTACACCGATCCGCCGCGGATCGCGTTCACCCCGACACTGGACCAGTTCGCCAGCATCTTCGAGCGCGGGTTCCTGCCCTACCTCGGCAACTCGGCGTTCGTGACGATCCTGTCCACGCTGATCGTGCTGCTCCTGGGCGTCCCGGCGGCGTACGCGCTGTCGCTCGCCCCGGTGCCCAAGACCAGCAACGTGCTCGGGTTCTTCCTGTCCACGAAGATGCTGCCGGTCGTGGCCGCGATCATCCCGCTGTACGTGATCTCGCAGCGCACGCAGCTGCTGGACAACGTGTGGGCGCTGGTCATCCTCTACACGGCGATGAACCTGCCGCTGGCGATCTGGATGATGCGCTCGTTCTTCCTCGAGGTGCCCACCGAGATGATCGAGGCCGGGCGCGTCGACGGGGCGAACCTCCCGACACTGCTGTACCGGGTGATCCTGCCCGTGGTCGCGCCCGGCATCGCGGCGACCGCGTTGATCTGCGTCATCTTTTCGTGGACCGAGTTCTTCTACGCGGTCAACCTGACGGCGGCGCGGGCCGGCACGGTGCCGGTGTTCCTCGTCGGCTTCATCACCAGCGAGGGCCTGTACTGGGCGCAGCTGTCCGCGGCCGCGCTGCTGGCCTCGCTGCCGGTGATGATCGTCGGGTGGATCGCGCAGAACCACCTGGTCCGCGGTCTGTCGATGGGCGCGGTGAAGTAGCTACTCCTGCAGGGACAGCGCCATGGCGGGGCACAGCTTGACCGCCTCGCGGGCGCTGTCCACCTGCCCGCCCTCGGGGTTTTCGACCAGTACCACGACCGTGCCGTCGTCGTCCTGGTCGAACACCTCCGGTTCGGTCAGCACGCACTGGCCCGCGCCGATGCAGAGATCGGTGTCCGCGACGATGCGCATGGCTCCTCCTACCAGGTCACCGGGAACTCGTGAATACCGTAGACGCTCGCGTCGTCCTTGAACGGCAGGGAGTCCAGCGGCACGGCGGGCCGCAGTCCGGGGATCCGCCGGAACAGCGTGTCGAACACGATCTGCAGCTCCATCCGCGCGAGGTTCTGGCCGAGGCACTGGTGCGCGCCGAAGCCGAACGCGAGGTGGTGCCGCGCGCCGCGCTCGATGTCCAGCTCCTCGGGGTGGTCGAACGCGTCCGGGTCGCGGTTCGCGAGGTTGCTCAGCGGCACCACGCCCTCACCTGCCTTGATGAGCACCCCGCCGAGCTCGACGTCCTCCACCGCCACACGGGACACCGCGAACTCCGCGATCGTGAAGTACCGCAGCAGTTCCTCGACCGCGGGCAGCGTCTTCGACGGGTCCTCCTGGATCTTCCGGATGTCCTCCGGGCGCTCCAGGAACGCCATGGTGCCCAGCGAGATCATGTTCGCCGTGGTCTCGTGCCCGGCGACGAGCAGCAGGAACGCCAGGCTGACCAGCTCTTCGCGGTCGTCCTGCTTGTCGAGCTGGCGGCTCAGCAGGTCGTCGGCCGGTTCCTGCGCCTTCCGCTCGATCAGCTCGCCCAGGTAGTCGCGCAGCGCGTCGATCGACGCCTTGCGCTCCTCAGGCGGCGTGACCCGGCTGAGCAGGCGGGACGAGTGCAGCTGGAAGAACTCGTGGTCGGCGTACGGGACACCGAGCTGCTCGCAGATGACCAGTGACGGCACCGGCAGGGAGAGCGCTTTCACCAGGTCGGCAGGCTTGGGGCCGGCGAGCATCGCGTCGATGTGCTGGTCGACGATCTCCTGGATGCGCGGGCGCAGCGCCTCCATCCGCCGCACCGTGAACTCGCCGACCACCTTGCGCCGCGCCGGGCCGTGCTCCGGCGGGTCCATCCCGATCAGCGACGCGCGGAACCCGGTGTTGATCCGCTGTCCCTTGATCAGCAGCGGGAAGTTCGGGTTGCGCCGGTCGGAGCTGAACCGCGGGTCGGTCAGCATCGCCCGGATGTCCTCGTGCCGGGTGATCGCCCACGCCGTCTCGCCGCTGGGCAGCGTCACCCGCTGGATCGGCGCCTCGTCCCGCAGTCGGCGGTGCTCATCCGGCGGCGCGTACGGGCAGCCGCGGGTGATGGGCAGTGTGGCGGGAAGCTGAGCGGTCACGGTGTTTGCACCCCAATCCGGACAAAATGTGGAAGGATGTCGTCCACTTATCGCCAACCTACTGATGTGGAAGTTTTTCGTCCACCTACGTTCGGGTGAGAGAATCTCGCGGGGGTGACGGAGAGGAACGACATGACGGCTTCGGAAACGCGGCTGCGCGCGGACGCCCAGCGCAACCGCGACCAGATCGTCGCCGCCGCCCGCCAGGTGTTCGCCGCAGCGGGCCCGGACGTGCCGATGGAGGAGATCGCGCGCGCCGCCGGAGTCGGCGTCGGCACGCTCTACCGGCGCTTCCCCGACCGGGAGGCCCTCATCCGGGCGGTCGCGCGGGAGAGCTTCGCGCAGGTACTCGCCGACGCACGGGAAGCGGCGGCCGAGGAGCCGACGGCGTTCGACGCGCTGGTGCGGGTCATCGGGCGGTCGCACCAGCTGCAGGCCAGCGTCCAGCTGGCGCTGGTTTCCGAGCGGGCGAGGGAAATCCTCAAACGCGACCCGGAAACCGCCGCCTCCCGCGACGCGCTGCTGGCCGAGCTGGACGCGATCGTGCAGGCGGCGCAGGCCGAGGGATTGGTCCGCGCCGACGTCGGGACCGGCGACGTCGCCATCCTGTTTTCGCTGGTGCTGCGACAGCCGCCGGCGGTGGACGACCCCGCGCTGCTGGCTTTCGAACGTGCCGCGGCCCTCATGCTCGACGGGCTGCGGTCGAGTTCCGCTAGCCCGTTGCCGGGCCGCCCGATCACCGGTGAGGACCTCCGGATTTCTTGACGGGTACCGGTATGGTGCTCGCGATGGTGATGCCTCCGCCCCGTCTCGACCTGGCGCGCTACCGCGCCCCGGTCTGGGCCGGCGTGCCCGCGCGCGCCGGGCGGAAGGTGCGGCTGCGGGTGATCACGCCTGCCGATCAGCGCAGGCTGGCCGGTTTCGACCGGGAGGCCGCGGACACCCGCCGCGTCGGGGAGTACCGGCACTGGGCGGCGCACCGCGCCGAAGCCGACTTCCACTTCGCGATCGAGACCCTGCGCGGCGGTCTCGTGGTGGGCTCGCTGTCGGCGACCGAGGCGGATTCGCCGGACCGGTTCAGCTACGGCATCGGGATCGGGCCGCAGCACCGGCGGTGCGGTTACGCGGGCGACGCGGTGATCACGTTGCTGCGCTTCATGTTCGGCGAGCGCGGCTACCGGAAGTGCGAGGTCAGCATCTACGGCGGCAACGTGGCGTCGCTGTCGATGCACGCCGGGCTCGGCTTCCGCGAGGAGGGCCGCGTCCGCGACACCGAGCTGTCCCGCGACGGCGTGAAGTACCTGGTGCTGATGGGCATCACGGACACCGAGTTCGCGGAGATCCACCCGGACTTCCCGGCTCCCAGTTCGCGGGGACGGCACTGGCGCCCCCGCGGACGGCACCGCGACCGCTAGTCCGGCCGCGCGACCGCCGGACCGCCCGGCAGCCACGCGGCCGCGTCCCTAGACACCCATCGGGTGCCAGACGGTCTTCGCCTCCAGGTAGCGCCGCAGCCGGGCGATGTCCGGGCGCTGCGTCCAGTCCGGCTCCTCCGCGGGCACGGCCAGCACGCGCTTCACCGTCCCGGCTGCCTCGCGGGCCAGTTCCGCGCGGTCCTCGGCGCCCGTCGGGTCCAGCGCGTTCACGTCGCCGTGCGAGGCCAGCCACGGGCCGAGCTCCGCGGCGCGCCCGGTGAGGATGTTCGCCACCCCGCCGGGCAGGTCGGACGTCGCCAGCACCTCGGACAACGTGATCGCGGGCAGCGGCCGCTCCGCGCTGCTCACCACGACCGCCGTGCAGCCGGTCGCCAGCGCCGGCGCCAGCACGCTCACCAGCCCGAGCAGCGACGACTTCTGCGGCGCGAGGATCCCGACCACCCCGGTCGGCTCCGGCACGGTGAACGAGAAGTACGGCCCGGCGACCGGGTTCGCCGCGCCCAGCACGCTCGCCACCTTGTCCGTCCACCCCGCGTACCAGACCCAGCGGTCGATCGCGGCGTCCACGACCGCCTCGGCGCGCCGCCCGGACAGCCCCTCGGCGGCCCCGACCTCGGCGACGAACTGGTCGCGGCGCCCCTCCAGCACCTCCGCGACCCGGTACAGCACCTGCCCGCGGTTGTAGGCGGTCGCGCCCGACCAGCCGGGGAACGCCTTGCGCGCGGCCACCACCGCGTCCCGCACGTCCTTGCGCGAGGCGTGCGCGGCGTTGGCGAGGAAGTTGCCCTTGCTGTCGGTCACCGGGTACACCCGGCCGGACTCCGAGCGCGGGAACTTGCCGCCGATGAACAGCTTGTACGTCTTCGCGACGCTCACCCGCTCAGACATCCAGGTATCCCTCCAGACCGGTGCGGCCACCCTCGCGGCCGAAGCCCGACTCCTGGTAGCCGCCGAACGGCGCCGCCGGGTCGAAGCGGTTGAACGTGTTGGCCCAGACCACGCCGGCGCGCAGCCGGTTCGCCGTCCACAGGATCCGCGAGCCCTTCTCGCTCCAGATCCCGGCGGACAGCCCGTAGGGCGTGTTGTTGGCCTTCGCGACCGCCTCGTCCGGCGTGCGGAAGGTGAGCACCGACAGCACCGGCCCGAAGATCTCCTCGCGCGCGATCCGCATCGACTGGTGCACGCCGGAGAACACGGTGGGCGCGAAGAAGAACCCGCGGTCGGGCACCGGGCACGGGCTGGTCCACCGCTGCGCGCCCTCGGCCTCGCCGGAGTCGGCCAGCTCGCGGATCTTGGTCAGCTGCTCGGCCGAGTTGATCGCGCCGACGTCGGTGTTCTTGTCCAGCGGGTCGCCCAGCCGCAGCGTCGTGATGCGGTGCCGCAGCTTGTCCAGCAGCTCCTCGGCGACCGACTCCTGCGCGAGCAGGCGCGAACCGGCGCAGCACACGTGGCCCTGGTTGAAGAAAATGCCGTTGACGATGCCCTCGACGGCCTGGTCCAGCGGCGCGTCGTCGAAGACCACGTTCGCCGCCTTCCCGCCCAGCTCCAGCGTGAGCCGCTTGGGCGTGCCCGCGACCTGGCGCTGGATCTGCTTGCCGACCTCGGTCGACCCGGTGAACGCGATCTTGTCGATGCCCGGGTGCCCGACCAGCCGCGCGCCGACGTCGCCGGCGCCCGGCAGGATGTTCACCACCCCCGGCGGCAGCCCGGCCTGCTGGCAGATCTCGCCGAACACCAGCGCGGTGAGCGGCGTCGTCTCGGCCGGCTTGAGCACCACGGTGTTGCCGGTGGCCAGCGCGGGCGCGATCTTCCACGCCAGCATCAGCAGCGGGAAGTTCCACGGGATGATCTGCCCGGCGACGCCCAGCGGCTTCGGGTCCGGCCCGTATCCCGCGTAGTCGAGCTTGTCGGCCCAGCCCGCGTGGTAGAAGAAGTGCGCGGCGACCAGCGGCAGGTCCGAGTCGCGGGACTCCTTGATCGGCTTGCCGTTGTCCAGCGTCTCCAGCACCGCCAGCTCACGCGAGCGTTCCTGGATCAGCCGCGCGATGCGGAACAGGTACTTCGCGCGCTCGCTGCCCGGCATCGGGCCCCAGGTCTTCTCGAACGCCTTGCGCGCGGCCTTCACCGCGGTGTCGATGTCGGCGGCGCTCGCCGTGGAGACCTCGGCCAGGACCTCCTCGGTCGCCGGGTTGACGGTCTTGAGCGGTTCGCCGCCGCCGTCGACGAACTCGCCGTCGATGAACGGCCGGTAGCTCGGCTTGAGGTTCGCCAGGTCGCGCGACTCGGGCGCCGGCGCGTACTCGAAGGCAGGCATCAGTCCACCGCCACGTAGTCGGGGCCGCTGTAGTGGCCGTCGTGCTGGGTGCGCCGCTGCAGCAGCAGGTCGTTGAGCAGGCTGGACGCGCCGAAGCGGAACAGCTCCGGGGTGAGCCACTGCTCGCCCGCGACCTCGTGCACGGCGACGAGGTACTTGATCGCGTCCTTGGTGGTGCGGATGCCGCCGGCCGGCTTGACGCCGCGCAGCTCGCCGGTGGTGGTGAACCAGTCGCGGACGGCCTGCAGCATCACGTGCGTGACGGGCAGCGTCGCGGCGGGGGAGACCTTGCCGGTGGAGGTCTTGATGAAGTCGCCGCCAGCCAGCAGGGCCAGCCAGGAGGCGCGGCGCACGTTGTCGTAGGTGACCAGCTCGCCGGTCTCGAGGATGACCTTCAGGTGCGCGTTCCCGCAGGCGGCCTTGATCGCCTGGATCTCCTCGAACACCTCGCCGTAGCGGCCTTCGAGGAACGCGCCCCGGTCGATCACCATGTCGACTTCGGTGGCGCCGGACTCCACGGCCAGCGCCACGTCGGCGAGCTTCACCTGCCGGGACGACCGCCCCGAGGGGAAGGCCGTGGCGACGCTCGCGACGCCGATGCCGGTGCCCTTGAGCCCGTCGACGGCCGTCGCGACGAGGTCCGGGTACACGCACACCGCGGCGACCTGCGGCGTGTCCGGCCGCTCCGGGTCGGGGCGGCGGGCCTTCGCGGTCAGCGCGCGGACCTTGCCGTGCGTGTCGGCGCCCTCGAGCGTGGTCAGGTCGACCATCGAGATCGCGGTGTCGATGGCCCAGAGCTTGCTGGACTTCTTGATGCTGCGGGTCGCCAGGGCGGTGGCCCGGGCCTCGACCCCGACCTGGTCCACACCGGGCAGGCCGTGCAGGAAGCGCCGGAGGCTCGCGTCGTCGCGGATGGCGTCGGCGAGAGCGGCCGGCAGGGTGGGTGCGCTCACCCGCCCAGGCTAGCTGGGCTACCGCGGGAGTGGCCGCACATCCTCCGCGCCCCGGTCCGCCGGTGGTCAGCCCTCGATCTGCCCCTGACCCTTCCGCGGTTTGCGCACGACCGTGACCGCGCCCCAGAACGCGAGCCCGGTGACCTTGACGACCGGCGCGCCCGGCGGCGGGGGCTCGGTGGACGCGCCGCCGCGGTCCTGGCTCTCGAACGCGCCCATGAAACCGACGCCGGTGACCTCGACGATGATGTCGTCGGGCACCACGATGTCGATGCCGCCCATGATCGCGACGGCGGTGATGGTGGTGTGCCGTTCGCTGAACCGGGCGCTGCGCAGGTCCATCTCGACGCCGCCCCAGAACGCGACGCTGGTGTGGTCCGGCGGCACGGTCCACGGGCCCTTGCGGGTGACGCCGGACATGACGGCGACGGAGGTCTTCGAGCCGGGCACCCCGCCGATGCGGTTGTCCGGGGTGAGCGCCCGCGGCGCGGCGGGCTGCACGGCGGCCGGCGAGACCCCCGGCAGGTCCGCGACCGGCGGCTCCAGTTCGGCGAGCGTCTTGGCGGCGTACACGGTGTCGAGCCGCTCTTCCAGTTCCTGCACGGTGATCCGCCCCTCGGCGAGCGCGTTGTGCAGGATCTGCGCGACCCGTTCCCGGTCCGCGTCGGAGGCCCGCATCGGCGGGCGCTCGGGAGTCCCAGGCTGTTCCACCGCGCGAGCCTATCGGGGTCCACGCGGTTTCCGGGTCACCTTCCGGAGACTGTTCCGTCCGCGCCGACGATCACGTCCACGTGCGCGACGTGCTGCGTGCACGGCCCGGAACCGAAGCTCGCGACGTGCACCGGAACGCTCCCGCCCGCGCCCAGCGCTTCGCGGCCGTCGGCGGTCAGCAGCCGGACGGTGACGTCGCCGTGGCCGGCCTCGAACCGTTGCGCGCGCGTGCTGCCGAGGTCCGGCGCCACGACCCCGCCGGCCGGCGTCGCCCGCGCCGTCGAGCACGTGCCGGACTGGCACAACCGCAGTTCCACCAACGCAACGTCCGGCACCGCGGGCAGCACCACGCGGGACGGCGCGGTGTAACCGATCGCGGGACACGCGACCGGAGCGCACGCGGCCAGCGCGCTGCCGATTCCCAGCACCGCGACCACGGTGCGCATCCGGACCACCCCCGTTGTCGGCTACCGTGACGCTCCATGGACGTGCTTGTCGTCGATCATCCGCTGGCCAAGGCCAGGCTGTCGACCATGCGTGACGCCCGCACGGACAGCGCGGCCTTCCGGGCGGCCCTGCACGAGCTGACCGTCATGCTGATCTACGAGGCCACCCGCGAGGCGCCGGTGCGCACCGAGCGCATCCACACGCCCGTCGCCCGCACCGACGCGTACCGCCTCGCGAACCCGCCGCTGCTGGTGCCCGTCCTGCGTGCCGGGCTGGGCATGGCCGACCAGGCGCACAAGCTGATCCCCGAGGCGCAGATGGGTTTCGTCGGCCTGGCGCGCGACGAGGAGACCCTCCAGCCGACCCCGTACATGGAGTCGCTGCCCGACGACCTGTCCGACCGCCCGGTGTTCGTCCTCGACCCGATGCTCGCCACCGGCGGCTCGATGGAGTACACGATCCGGCTGCTGACCGGCCGCGGCGCCACCGACGTCACCGCGATCTGCGCACTCGCCGCCCCGGAGGGGATCAAGCACCTGGAGGACAGCGGCCTGCCGGTCCGCGTGGTCACCGCGAGCGTCGACGAACGGCTCAACGACTCCGGCTTCATCGTCCCCGGCCTCGGCGACGCGGGTGATCGTCAGTACGGTGCCCGCTGACCCGTACTGGAACAGCAACGTCGCCCGGCATCCGGAGGTCCTGCGCGCCGTGCCGGACGGCTGCGTGGAGGCGCTGGACGTCGGCTGCGGCGAGGGGCTGCTCGCGCGGAAGCTGATGAGCAGGGCGAAGCGGGTCACCGGGATCGACTGCTCGCCGGAGATGATCGCCCGCGCCCGCGAACAGGCCGGCGGTCCGCGGTTCGTCGAGGGCGACTTCCTCGCCGCGGACCTCCCTGCCGGGCACTACGACTTCGTCTGCTCGGTCACCGCGATCCACCACATGGAGTTCGAGCCGGCGCTGGCCCGCATGCGGGACCTGCTGCGCCCGGGCGGCACGCTCGTCGTCGTCGGCCTGGCGCGCGAGGCGACCCTGGCGGACTGGGCGATCTGGGCCGCGGCCACGCCGGTCGTGCGGATCACCAAGGTGCTGCGCCGGGCGAGCGTCCCGACGGGCATGCCGACCCTCAAACCGGCGATGAGCTACCGCGAGGTCCGGGAGGCGGCCCGGCGGCTCCTGCCCGGCGTGCGCTACCGGCGCCACGTGCTCCGCCGCTATTCGCTGACCTGGGTCAAGCGCCACCCGTCCGCGTGAGCGCGCAGCGCCGTCTCGTAGGAGGCGGCCACGTCGAAGTCCCGCGGCAGGTTCCCGTTCAGCTCCAGCGACACCAGCCCGTGCACGATGCCCCACGCGCTCACCGCGATCACCTCGGGCGCGACCGCCCGGAACGCCCCGGCGGAGATCGCCGCGCGCACGGTGTCGACCAGCGGCGCGAGCGAGTCCCGCGCGGTCCGCGCGGCCTCCGCGCCGGGCTCGAACCCGGGCAGGGCCTTGGTGAACATGATCGAGTACAGGTGCGGGTCGGCCAGCGCGCTCTCCCGGTAGGCCAGCCCCAGCCGCACGAAGTCCTCCACCGGGTCGCCCGAGCGCGAGACGCCCCGCAACCGCGCCCCGAACCGCCGGAACCCCTCCAGGTAGACGGCGTTGACCAGCTCGGGCTTGCCGCCGAACAGCGAGTACACCGCGGTGGTCGAGGTGCCCACGTCCGCGGCGAGCTTGCGCAGGCTGAGCGCCTTCGGCCCGTCCGCCGACAGCAGTTCGCCGGCCCGGTCGAGCAGTTTCAGCCGGAGTGCTTCGTCGTGGGTCCGGGGTCGCGGCATGCCCCCAGGCTATCGCGACACCGTTATCGTTCCCCTGCTTCCGGAGTTGACCTGGAGTGCACTCCAGGTCGTAGTGTCGGCAGCATGAGCTACTCGATAGCGGAAGCCGCACGTCGCAGCGGGCTGTCGATCGACACCCTCCGCTACTACGAGCGCATCAAGCTCCTCGACCCGCCCGCCAGGGACGCCGCGGGCAGGCGGGCCTACTCCGACGCCGACCTCGCGTGGCTGGAGTTCCTCACCAAGCTCCGCACCACGGGCATGCCGATCAAGATGATGCGGGAGTACGCGCAGCTGCGCGGCGCCGGTGACGCCAGCGCCGGCCGCCGCCGCGCGATCCTGCTCGAACAGCGCCGCTCGGTCGCCGAGCGCATCGCCGAACTCCAGGCCTGCATGGACGTCCTGAATTACAAGATCGAGAACTACGACCGCATCTGCGCCCGTGTCCCGGGCGCGGCCGGCGTGGTCCGGGAGGAGATCTCCGCGTGATCGGCACCAGGAAGCTGGGCGAGCTGGAGGTCGGCGCGCAGGGCCTCGGCTGCATGGGCATGAGCCAGGCCTACGGGGTGCGCGACGACGACGCGGAGTCCATCGCGACGATCCACCGCGCGCTCGAGCTGGGCGTGACGCTGCTGGACACCGCGGACGTGTACGGCCAGGGGGCCAACGAGGAGCTGGTCGGCCGCGCGATCGCGGGCAAACGGGACCAGGTCGTGCTGGCCACCAAGTTCGGCATCGTGCTGGGCGCGGAGGGGCAGCAGGTGCGCGGCGACGCGGCCTACGTTCGCCAGTGCGCCGAGGACTCGCTGCGCCGCCTCGGCGTCGACCACATCGACCTCTACTACCAGCACCGGGTCGACCCGGCCGTCCCGGTCGAGGAGACCTGGGGCGCGCTGTCCGAGCTGGTCGCCGAGGGCAAGGTCCGCCACCTGGGCATCTCCGAGGCGTCCGCGGACACGATCCGCAGGGCGCACGCCGTCCACCCGGTGACGGCCCTGCAGAGCGAATGGAGCCTGTGGACCCGCGGGATCGAGGACGAGGTCGTGCCCACGTGCCGCGAGCTGGGCATCGGGATCGTGCCGTTCTCGCCGCTCGGCCGCGGGTTCCTGACCGGCAGCATCACCAAGGTGGAGGAGCTGCCGTCCGACGACATGCGCCGCAACCTGCCGCGCTTCGCCGAGGGCAACCTGGACCGGAACCTGCGCATCGTCGAGGCGCTGCGGAAGCTGGCGGCGGAGAAGGGCGTGACCGCCGGCCAGCTGGCGCTGGCCTGGGTTCAGAGCCGGGGCGCGGACGTCGTCCCCATTCCCGGCACGAAGCGCCGCAAGTACCTGGAGGAGAACGTGGCCGCGGCCGCGCTCGAACTGTCCGAAGCGGACATCCGGAGCATCGAGGCGGCCGTTCCCGCGGAGGCCGTGGCGGGGGAGCGCTACCCGGCGGCCCTGGCCCGCAACGTCGGCAAGTGAGGCCGGTGGCCTGATCAGGCCACCGCCACCCCGACCGCCGTCGTGATCATCGCGGCGGCGAGCAGCACCGCGCCGCTGACGGTGACGCCGTGCGCGAGCGGCTTCCGGTCCGGCAGCAGGTTGAGGAACATCCCGCCGGACTGCGCGAGGATGCCGACCAGCAGCAGGACGGAGACCACCCACTGGCCGGCCGCGCCGAGCCCGCCCGCGGCGACGAGTTGCAGGGTGATCAGCGCCAGCACGAGCAGCACACCGGCGTGCGCGTGCCCGGCGCGGAAGTACGCCCGCTGCTCGTCGGTGAGCTTGCGCTTGCGCAGCAGGCCGAGCAGCGAGTAGCCGCCGAACATCACCGTCGGCAGCGAGACCAGCGCGATCACGGTGAACAGCTGGGTGGGACCGGACAGGGCGATCATCGCGAGCTTCCTCTCTGGGAGCGTTCCACGACAATCGTAACAGCGTTACGTAACGACGTTATTCCATCAGTCCGGCAGCGACCGTCGCGCCCAGCTCCCAGCAGCGTTCGAGGTCCGCCTTCGACGGTTCGCCGGTGACCGTGACGATCTCCGCCGCCTTCTCCCACCCGAGGCCCGTGGTGATCGACTCGATGCCGCGGACCGTCCCGGAGACGTCGCTGCCGCCGTGCACGTAACACCCGAACGGGCGGCCGCGCGTGGAGTCCAGGCACGGGTAGTAGACCTGGTCGAAGAAGTGCTTGAGCGCGCCCGACATGTACCCGAGGTTGGCCGTGGTGCCGAGCAGGTAGCCGTCCGCGTCGAGCACGTCGGTGGCGGTGGCCGCGAGAGCCGCCCGCCGCACGACGGTGACCCCCTCGATCTCGTCGGTGGTCGCGCCCGCGACCACGGCTTCGAACATGGCCTGCAGGTTCGGCGAGGGCGTGTGGTGCACGATCAGCAAGGTGGGCACGCCTGAGGAGCGTGCCGTGGCCGGTGCGCCGGTGCAAGCGCGCCGGGGGTGCCGAGCAGCCGCAACGCCTCCTGGCCGGCGCTGCCGGGCGCGGCGGTGTAGAGGATGACCCGCTGGTCGCGGTCGGGGACGAGCAGCACCTCGCACTCGACCTCGAACTCGCCGGTCCGCGGGTGCCGCAGGACCTTCGTCCGGCTGCGCCGCACGATCACGTCGTGCCGGGACCACAGCTCGCGGAACTCGGCGCTGCCCTCCCGCAGGTCCTCGATCAGCTCGTGGATCCCCGGGTCGTCCGGGTACTTAGCGGCGGCCGCGCGGAGTTCGACGGCGAAGTGCTCGCCCGGGTCCGGGTAGCGGCTCCCGCCGGAGTGGAGGAACCGGTCGCGCGCGAGGTTGCGCTCGCGGGGTGACAACTCGGCGAGGTCGCCGAAGACGACGGCGGCCAGGGGGTTCCACGCCAGCACCTCGTACTTCACGTCGACGACCAGCGCCGCCGCCTCGTCCAGGTGGTCCAGGAGGTGCCGGACCCCGGACGGCACGTCCGCGGAGGGGCCGGCCGGGTCGGGTTGTTCCCCGGCGAGGTGGAACAGGTGCGCGCGTTCTTCGTCGGAGAGCCGCAGCGCCCGCGCGACACCGGAGAGGACGTCCCGCGGTGGCTGCGGACTGCGGGCCTGTTCCAGGCGCGTGTAGTAGTCGGTCGAGATTCCGGCGAGGTTCGCGACCTCCTCCCGCCGCAGGCCGGGCGCGCGCCTTCGCGGTCCGGCCGGCAGCCCGACGTCGGCGGGCCGCAACCGGTCGCGCCGGGTCCGCAGGAATGCCGCGAGTTCTCGCATGTCCCCAGTGTCCGGATCTTGGTCGAGCGGCCTCCGGGGAACCGCCCGATCGCGCCGTGGGCGGGCCGTCGCGGCGCCTTTCCGGGCAGAAAGGGCACTTGATCAGCGCTTTTACCGTTAAGGGACCCCCCTGTTCGAGCCCCATTTCGGGGCATGTAATCTTCTCTTCGTCGCCAGGGAGACCGGGCCGGCGGGGAAGAAAAGCCCCAAGGGAACGGGATCCGGGCGGGGGGTCACGAACCAAGCTCCCACCGATGGTGGTAGAGTGGGTGACTGCCGCCGGACGAAACCACAGCGAAATTGGAGTCGCGAGACTTCGCGCGCTGGTGGGGTCGTCGGGTGACACAACAAAACGTGTTGTTTGAGAACTCAACAGTGTATTGATGAGCTAAAGCCAGTTGATTAGCTAGAACCCTTTGTGGGTTCCTTTGAGGCTATGAAAATAGCCGGATCGATTTTCTAGCATTGTTGGAGAGTTTGATCCTGGCTCAGGACGAACGCTGGCGGCGTGCTTAACACATGCAAGTCGAACGCTGA
>NZ_JBEXTX010000098.1:0-31266 GCF_040614175.1 Amycolatopsis sp. NPDC006131 | reverse complement strand
CCGTTTGTGGCGGCGGGTCAGGACTGCGGGGGCCGAGGCGGGTGGCGGTTCGCCCACCGGGACGTGATGGCCCGCCGGCCCGCGGGCGGTCAGGACTGCGTGGACTGGGCCCCGGTTCCGGAGCCCGGGCGTGGCCCGGCGGTGGGCTCACCCATCGTCGCGATCACGATCGTTGAAAACGATTGTCGATGTCGGTTATGCTCCGTCCGTCCCCGCCACTGACCGATCGGCCCCCACTCGTGCTCGTTCGCCCGCGCCCACCCGTCGCGCTGGATCGCCGCCTGCGTGCGTCCGTCCACCGCTCCCGCCTCGCGTCGCGGATCACCGTCAGCGCCCTCGTCGTGGCGATCCTGCTGCTGGTCGTCGTGTCCGGGGCGGTCGGCACGGTCGACGTCGGGGTGACCGACGCGGCCCGGATCGTGGTGGGGCACCTGCTGCCGGGCATGCCGTGGATGTCCGACGGCAGCCTGACCCCGCTGCAGGACCAGGCGGTGTGGCAGTTCCGCCTGCCCCGCGCGCTGCTGGCCGCGCTGTCCGGCGCCGGGCTCGCGCTGGCCGGGGCGATCATGCAGGTGATCGTGCGCAACCCGCTCGCCGAGCCCTACCTGCTCGGCGTGTCCTCCGGCGCCGGGGTGGGCGCGGTTCTCGTCATCACTCTCGGGTCGGCGGCGGTCGGCGGGCTGCCGCTCGGGGCCGCGGCCTTCGCCGGCGCGCTGGTGGCGAGCCTGGCCGTGGCGCTCACCGCGCGGCACCGCGGCATCCTGTCGCCGACGCGGATGATCCTCTCCGGCGTGGCCCTGGGCTCCCTGTTCAGCGCCGTCACGAGCTACCTGACGCTGACCACCGAGGCGCAGAACGTGTTCAGCGTCCTGTTCTTCCTGCTGGGCAGCGTGTCCGCCGCGTCGATGAGCTCACTGGCCGTCCCCGCGGTGGCGTTCGTGGCCGCGTGCCTCGTCGTCGGGTTGCGCACCCGGGCGATGAACGCGCTGCTCAGCGGCGACGAATCGGCCACCGCGCTCGGGGTGGACGTGAACCGGCTGCGCGCGGTCCTGCTGGTCACCGCGGCGCTGCTGACCGGCTCGATCGTGTCGGTCAGCGGCGGAATCGGCTTCGTCGGCCTGGTGGTCCCGCACGTGGCCCGGATCCTCGTCGGCGCCGACCACCGGCGGATGCTGCCCGTCGCGGTGCTCGGCGGCGCCGCGTTCCTGATGCTCGCCGACCTGCTCTCGCGCACGGTCGCCGCGCCGGCCGAGGTGCCGATCGGCATCCTCACCGCGGTGGTGGGGGCGCCGTTCTTCCTGTGGCTGATGCGCCGGGACACGGCGGCGCGGGCGGGACTCGACCGATGAGGGTGCGCTTCGACCACGTCGGTGTCAGCCTGGCGGGCCGCGCCGTGCTGCGCGACGTCAACCTGGAGGTGCCCTCCGGCCGGTTTCTCGGGCTGGTGGGCCCCAACGGCAGCGGCAAGTCGACGCTGCTGCGCACGCTCTACCGCGCGGTCGCGCCGGAGTCCGGCCGGGTGCTGCTCGGCGAGAAGGACGTGTGGCGCACCAGCCGCCGCGAGGTCGCCAGGACGGTGGCGGTCATGACCCAGGAGACCTCCACCGAGTTCGACATGACGGTCCTGGACGTCGTCCTGCTGTCCCGGGTGCCGTTCCAGCGCGGGTTCGGCCGCGACACCGACGCCGACCTGGACCTGGCCTGGACCGCGCTGGACACGGTGGGCGCCACGGACCTCGCCGACCGGCCCATCGGCCGGCTCTCCGGCGGGCAGCGCCAGCGGGTGATGCTCGCCCGCGCCCTCGCCGCCGACACCCCGGTGCTGGTCCTCGACGAGCCGACCAACCACCTCGACATCGCCTTCCAGCTGGAGCTCATGCGCCTGGCGGCCGGCCTCGGCCGCACGGTCATCGCGGCGCTGCACGACCTCAACCTCGCCGCCACCCACTGCGACGAGATCGCGGTCCTCGACGCCGGCCGCCTCGTCGCCGCCGGGCCGCCCGCCGAGGCCCTCGCCCCGCGGGTGGTCGAGGAGGTCTTCCACGTCGGGGTCACGCGCCTGACCCACCCGGGCACCGGCGGCCCGGTCCTGGTTTTCGACCATCCACACCGAACTGGTCCCTGCCCCGGTACGAACAGAGATGAGATCCATGCCTAGAACCGCCCCCCTGATCGCGCTCGCCCTCGGCGCCACTCTGCTCGCCGGGTGCGGCTCCGCGGTCACCCCGAACGCCTCGCCGGACACCGCCCAGGCGGTGACGATCACCAACTGCGATCGGCAGATCAGCGTGCCGTCGACCCCGGCCGCGGCCGCCGGGCTGAGCCCGTCCCAGACCGAGCTGCTGCTGCGGCTGGGGCTGGCGGACAAGCTCGTCGGGCAGGCGCAGACCGACACCGCGCCGCTTCCCGCCGACATCGCTGCCCAGGCTGCCGCCGTGCCGGTGCTCAGCGAGTCCGGGCCGCCGAGCCGGGAACAGCTGCTCAACGTCAAACCGGACTTCGTGTTCTCCCCGACGATGTACGAGTTCACCGCCGAGCAGGGTTTCGCCGGCCTGGACCAGCTCGCGCAGGCCGGCGTGACCGCCTACGTCGCCACCGGCGGCTGCGCCCAGCGGCGCATGACCGGCACCGTCGAGGACATCTTCACCGACCTGGACAACCTCGGCCGGATCTTCGCCGTGCCCGACCGCGCCGGCACCCTGATCGCGCAGAGCCGCGCCAGCCTGTCCGAAGTGGACGCCGCGATCGCCGGCCGCGCGAAGCCCACCGTGGCCCAGGTGTACTTGGAGGGCACCACGGTGACCGCGATCGGCGCCGGCATCGAGTACGACATCATCCGCCGGGCCGGCGGGAACAACGTGTTCTCCCCGCAGGACCCGCGGTTCGCCAAGTTCTTCGCCGCCCAGATCACCCCGGAGGCGCTCGCCGCGGCCGACCCGCAGGCGATCGTGTTCGCCGTCAACTCGCCCGAGCACGAGCAGGCCACCCGCGACTACCTGACCCGCACGTTCCCGAACGTGACCGCGGTGCGGGAGGGCCGGCTGATCGCGATCGACGCCGCCGACACCTACCCGGGCACCCTCGGCAACGTCTCGGTGGTGCGCGAAATCGCCCAGCAGCTGCACCCGGGCGCCTTCGCGTCGTGATCCACCGCGGGCTGCTGCGCCTGGCGGGGGTCGTCGCCGGACCGGTGGCGCTGCTGGCGGCGCTGGCCGTGCTGGTGTCGGCCGCCCACGTCGCCGCGGCCGTGCTGACCGCCGCCGTCCTCGCCGACCTGACCGGCGGGGACGTCGCGGCGGTGCCGGCCACCCTCGCGGTGCTGGCCGGGGTGGTCGCCGTGCGGGCGGTGCTGGTGTGGGCGCGCGAGGTCGCCGCCGCGCGGTTCGGCATCGCGATCCGCACCCGGCTGCGGGCCACCCTGCTGCGCCGCATCGCCGAGCTGGGCCCGGCGTGGGCGCAGGGGGAGCGGGCCGGTGCGGTCGCGCACACGGTCGTCGACGGGGTGGAGGCCCTGGACGCCTACTACAGCCGGTACCTGCCCCAGCTCCTGGTGACCTGCGTCGTCCCGGCCGCGGTCACCGGGTGGCTGTTCACGGTCTCGGCGCCCGCTGCCACCGTCTTGGCCGTGGCGGTGCTGTGCGCGGTGGCGGTGCCGCGGTTCTGGGACGCCCGGCTGATGCGCACCGGGCGCACCCGGTGGCGGGCCTACGAACAGCTCGCCGCCGGTTACCTGGAAGCGACCAGGGCGATCGCGGTGCTGCGGATGTTCGGCGCGGGGCGGCGCACCGGCGACCTCCTCGCCGCGCGCGGCGCGGACCTGCACCGCTCGACCATGTCGCAGCTGCGGGTGTCGCTGGTGGAGGCCGGTGTCAGCGCGCTCGCGCTGCACCTGGGCACCGCCGCCACCATCGTCGTCGCCTGCGCCGGGGTGCTCGGCGGCGCGGCGCCCGCGGGTCCGGTGCTGCTGTTCCTGCTGTGCGCCAGGGAATGCTTCCGGCCCGTGCTGGACCTGTCCGCGCACTGGCACCTCGGGTACCAGGGGCTGGGCGCGGCCGCCGGGCTGGAGGAGATCCGCACGGCGCGACCGGCCGTCGCCGACACCGGAACCCGCACCGAACCGGCCCGCCCGGGCGCCGGAGTGCGGCTGCGCGAGGTCACCTACCGCTACCCGAACGGCGCCGGTGTGCACGAGGTGAGCTTCGACTGCGCGCCGGGGAGCACCACGGGGATCGCAGGCCCGTCCGGGGCGGGCAAGAGCACGCTGGCGCGGCTCCTCGTCCGGCACGCCGATCCCCAGCACGGCCGCATCGAGCTGGACGGCACCCCGCTGACCGGTTACACCCTCGCCGCGCTGCGGGCGAGCATCGCCGTCGTCGGCCAGCACACCTACCTCTTCCACGGGACCGTGGAGGAGAACCTCCGGCTCGCCCGGCCCGGCGCCACCACGGCGGAGGTCCGCACGGCCGCTCACGTCGCCGACGCGCTGGGGTTCATCGAGGCGCTGCCCGACGGGTTCGCCACGGTGCTCACCGAGAACGGGGCGCGGCTCTCCGGCGGGCAGCGGCAGCGGCTGGCCATCGCCCGCGCCGTGCTGGCCCGGACCCCGGTGCTGCTGCTCGACGAAGCGACCTCGGCGCTGGAGGTCGACACCGAGCACCGCGTCCTGACCCGCCTCGCGCGACACTGCCCGGACGTCACCCGGATCGTGATCGCCCACCGGGAAACCGCGTTGCGCGACGCCACCACTCTGGTCACGATCGAAGCCGGCCGCGTCGCCAGTGTCACCGGGGTCGCGGCGTGAGCGGCCCGCTCCGGCGGCTGCTGCCGGTCATCGCCGAGCAGAAGGCCGCCTTCGCCTGGACACTGGCGGCCAACGCCGTCGTCCAGCTCGGCACGCTGTCGCTGGCGGTGGCCGGCACCTGGCTCGCCGGCCGGACCGCCGCCACCGGTTCGGCGCCGCTGACGGCCGTGGCGTTCGTCCTGTTCGGACTCGCGGTGCTGACCGCCGCGATGACCTGGCGCGAATCCTGGGTCTCCCACGACCTGGCCTACCGGTTGATCGCCACCCTGCGCGCCCGCGTGTTCGGCGCCTTCCGCGTCAGCCTGCCCGACCGCGCGAAACCGCGGCGGAGCGGGGACCTCGTGTCGGTCGCGTTCGCCGACCTCGACCGGCTGGAATGGCTCTACGCCCACACCGCCGCCCAGGCGCTCACCTGTGCGGTGCTGATCGCCGCCACCACGACCCTGTCGTTGCTCGTCACCCCGTGGCTGCTGCTGGTGTGGGTGCCGCTGGTCGCCGTGACCGCGGCGCTGCCGTGGCTGACCGGCCGGGTGGCCACCCGGCAAGGCGCGGAGCTGACCGGCGCGGTCGCGGCGCTGAACGCCGAGCTCGTGGACACCGTTCACGGGCTCGGCGAGCTCACCGCGGCCGGGGCGCTGGAACGGCGGCTCGGCGCGCTCGGGCGGCTCACCGGCACCCTGGCCGCCGTGCAGGCCAGGATCGGCTTCCGGGCCGGGGTGGAACGCGCGGTGCACGACGCGACGGCCGCACTCGCCGGGATCGGCGCCCTCGCCGTGTGCGCGGCCAACCTCGCCACGGTCGGCCGTCCACTCGCGCCGGTCGCGACGGTCCTCGCCGTGGCGGCGATCGGGCCACTGGCCCAGATCTCCGACCTGCTGCGCAACCTCGGCACCCTGCGAGCCGCGGCGACGCGGATCACCGGTGTCCTGGACCGGCCGCCCGCCGTGGACCAACCCCGGTCGCCGCAGGCGTTGCCGCCACGCGAGCACGCGACCGGATTGGTGTTCGACGCCGTCACCTTCGGGTACGGCGGCGGGCCGCCCGTGCTGCGCGACGTGTCGCTCGCCGTGCGGCCGGGGGAACGCGTCGCGCTCACCGGCCCCTCCGGCGCGGGCAAGACCACGTGCGCGCTGCTCGCCGTCCGCATGTGGGACCCCGACGCCGGCCGCATCACCCTGGACGGGGTTGCGCTGACCGACCTGGCCGACGACGACCTGCGCGACGCGATCAGCATCGTGCCCCAGGAGCCGGGCCTGCTGGCCGGCACGGTCGCGACGAACATCCGGCTCGGCCGCCCCTCGGCCGCCGACCACGAGGTGGCGGAAGCGGCGCGACGGGCGGGAATCCTCGACCCGCGAGCCGGTCTGCCGGACGGCCTGGACACCCCGGTCGGCGAGGCCGGGGCCGGGCTGTCCGGCGGGCAGCGGGCCCGCGTCGCGGTCGCCCGCGCGCTGCTGATGAACCCGCGCATCCTCATCCTCGACGAGGCGACGGCCAACCTCGACCCCGACGCCGACGAGGCCATCACCACCGCACTCGCCGCCACCGGGGAGGACATCGGCATCCTGGTCATCGCCCACCGCCCGGCGACACTGGCACGCTGTGACCGCACGATCCGCTTGCCCTGACTCAGCGCGACCCGGCGATCCGGTCCGGCAGCCGGGCTGCCAGGTGGTCGATCAGCTCTCTGACCCGGCGGGGCACGTGGACGTCGTCGGCGAGGAGGGCGTAGATGTCGGCCGGCGGGGTGGGGACTCCGGGCAGCACGCGGACGAGCTCGCCACTGTCCAAATACGACCGGACCTGCCACTCCGAGCGCATGATCACCCCGTGCCCCTGCAGCGCCCAGTCGATGACGACGTCCCCGTCGTTGCTCGACAGGCGGCCGCGCACCCGCACCTGCCTCGGCCTGCCCGCGGTGCCGAACCGCCACAGGTCGAAGTCCCCTTCGTTCTCGCGCAGCACGATGCAGTCGTGGTCGGCCAGGTCCTCGACCCGTTCGGGCATGCCCTTGCGGTCCAAGTAGGACGGTGCGGCGCAGGGCACCCGGCGGTTGCGGGCCAGCCGCCGCATCCGCAGTGTCGAATCGGGCGGGGTACCGACGTGGACGGCCATGTCGAACTCGCGCCGGTGCGGGCGCAGCGGCAGCGCCGTGGTGTGCAGCCGGACGTTCAGCTGGGGGTGCCGGGCGGTGAACTCGCCGAGCAGGGGCGCCACGTGCGCGCGTCCGAGCCCGAGGGTGGCCTGGACCACGACCGAGCCGCGCAGGTCGGCCGAGCGGTGCGTGATCAGGTCGTCGAGCTCGCGGACCTGGTCGAGGATCGTCTCCAGGCGGGCGGCGTAGAGCTCGCCCTCGGAGGTCAGCACCAGCCGGCGCGTGCCGCGGTGCACCAGGCGCGCGTCGAGCCGTTGTTCCAGCGCCCGCAGGCGTTTGCTGACCGCGGGCAGCGAAGACCCGAGCTCGCGCGCGGCGGCGGTGAGCGTCTCGCTCGCGGCGACCACGTGGAAGAAGCGGAGATCGTCGATCGAGCTCATCCGCGCCCCTTTCTTTCCCTGAGCGAAAGGATAGGTTGCCCGGAGAGCTCTTGTCGTGGGGTGCGGCGCCGATCAAGGTGAAGGGCCCGAGCACAAGGAGCCTGCCGTGTCCCACCGTTACCGCATCGCCGTCATCCCGGGGGATGGCATCGGACGTGAGGTCGTGCCCGAGGGCCTGCGGTGCCTGCGCGCCGCCGCCCGCGCCCACGGCTTCGGCCTCGACGTCACCGAGTTCGATTTCGCCAACGCCGATTACTGGGTGCGCCACGGCGAAATGCTGTCGCCGGACTGGCGGGAAGTGCTCGGCGGCTTCGACGCGATCTTCTTCGGCGCCGTGGGCTGGCCCGACGTCGTGCCCGACCACGTGTCGCTGTGGGGGAGCCTCCTGCGGTTCCGGCGCGGGTTCGACCAGTACGTGAACCTCCGCCCCGTCCGGCTGCTGCGCGGGGTGCGCAGCCCGCTGCGGGACCACGGACCGGGCGACATCGACTTCGTCGTGGTCCGTGAGAACACCGAGGGCGAGTACTCCAGCATCGGCGGACGGATCTTCGAGGGCACCGACCGCGAAACGGTGGTGCAGGAGACCGTGATGACCCGGACCGGGGTGGACCGGGTGCTGCGGTACGCGTTCGACCTGGCCGCCGCGCGCCCGCGCAAGCACCTGACGTGGGCGACCAAGAGCAACGGCATCTCCATCACCATGCCCTACTGGGACGAGCGCGCGGCCGCGATGGCCGGGCGGTACCCGGACGTGACCGCGGACTCCGACCACATCGACATCCTCACCGCCAAGTTCGTCCTGCGGCCCCAGGACTACGACGTCGTGGTCGCCAGCAACCTGTTCGGCGACATCCTGTCCGACCTCGGCCCGGCGTGCGCCGGGACGATCGGCATCGCGCCCAGCGCCAACATCAACCCCGACCGCACCTGGCCCAGCCTGTTCGAGCCGGTGCACGGCTCGGCCCCGGACATCGCGGGGCGCGGGATCGCCAACCCGGTCGGGCAGATCTGGAGCGGCGCGATGATGCTCGACCACCTGGGGGAGCCGGACGCGGCAGCGCAGGTCGTCGCCGCGATCGAGACCGTGCTCGACGAGCGGCCGGAGGTGCGCACTCCCGATCTGGGCGGCTCCGGGACGACCGAGAAACTCGGCGCGGCGATCGCCGACGAGATCACAGCGGCGGTGATGTCATGACCCGGCCGGTCACCGATCCGGTCGGCCTGGAGGTCCGCTGGGACCGGCTGGCCGCCGCGACCGACGAGGCAGCCTCCACCATGCTGCGCACGGCGTTCTCCACCATCATCCGCGAGTCCAACGACTACACCGTCGTGGTGATGGACCGCCGCGGGCGCACCATGGCGGAGTCGCGCGCCGGGATCCCCGGTTTCGCGGCCCTCATGAGCTCCCTGACCGGGCTGGTCCTGGACCGGTTCCCGGCCGGGGACTGGCAGGACGGCGACTGCGTCATCACGAACGACCCGTGGATCGCGACCGGGCACCTGCCCGACATCGCCATGATCACCCCGATCTTCCACCGGGGCGCGCTCGTCGGTTTCGCCGGCACCGCCGCGCATTCCCCCGACATCGGCGGCACACCGACGATGGGCGCCACCGAGCTGATCTCGGAGGGCATCCTGATCCCGCCGCTGCGGCTGTTCCGGGCCGGCCGCGTCGAGCAGGGGGTCAAGGACCTGCTGCTCGCCAACGTGCGGCTGCCCGGCGCGTTGTGGGGCGACCTCGAAGCCCAGGCCGCCGCGCACGCGGTGTGCCGTCGGCGCGCTCAGGAGTTCCTCGCCGACTTCGATGAACCGGACTTCGAGCGGTTCGCCGCCGAGGTGCACGCGCTGGCCGACACCGCGCTGCGGACGGCCATCCGTGAGCTGCCGGACGGCGTGTACCGGGCGGGCGTGGACGCCGACGGCGTCGAGGGGCACCCGACGCACATCGAATGCGCCCTCACCGTGAGCGGGGACCGGATCGCCATCGACTACACCGGGACCTCGGCCCAGGTGCCGTTCTCGACCAACTCGACCCTGAACTACACCCGCGCCTACTCGGTGTACCCGCTGAAGATCCTCCTCGACCCGGCCACCCGCACGAACTGGGGCTCCTACCGGGCGATCAGCGTGACGGCACCCGAGGGCACGATCGTCAACCCCACGTTCCCCGCGCCCGTCGTCGCGCGCCACCTGACCGGCCACCTGCTCTCGTGCGCGATCTATCAGGCGCTCGCGCCGGTGCTGCCGGACCGGGTCGTCGCCGACAGCGGGGGCGCGCCCGCCCTGCGCGTCCGGTTCGCCGGTGTCGACGACGACGGCCGTCCCTTCGCGCAGATGCTGTTCGCCAACGCCGGCATGGGCGCCTCGCAGGACAAGGACGGCCTGTCCACGACCGCCTTCCCGACCAACTCCGGCAGCGGCAGCGTCGAGGCGCTCGAAGCGACGTCCCCGCTGCGGTTCGTACGCAAGGAGCTGCGCGCGGGCTCGGGTGGCCGGGGACGGCGCCGCGGCGGGCTGGGACAGGACATCGAGGTGCACAACCCGACCCGCCGGCCGGTGCAGATGGTGCTGCTCGGCGACCGCGAGCGGCACCCGGCCCTCGGGCTCGCCGGCGGGGAGCCGGGCGCGACCGCGCACGCGGTGCTGGACACCGGGGAACGCGTGCCGCTGAAGTCGGTGTCCCAGCTGGCCCCCGGCGCGTCGGTGCTCATCTCGTTCCCGGGCGGCGGCGGGTTCGGCCCGCCGGAGGACCGCGAGCCGCACCTGGCCGAAGCCGACGAACTCGGCGGCTACACCACCGCCGACGCGCGAGAGGAGACCCGTCGATGAGCCGCACGGCCCGGATCGGCGTGGACGTCGGCGGGACGTTCACCGACCTGCTCCTGCACGACCCGGCGCGCGACCTGACGTGGCCCGGCAAACTGCCCACCACCCCGCACGCGCCCAACGAGGCGATCACCGTGGGCATCGCCCGCCTGCTGGCCGAGACCGGCACCCCGGCCGGTGACGTGGCCGGGGTGGTGCACGGCACCACGCTGGTGACCAACACGCTGCTGGAACGCACCGGCGCCGTCGTCGGGCTGCTCACCACCCGCGGTTTCCGCGACACCCTGGAGATGGGCCGGGAGATCCGGTTCGACACCACCGACCTGCACGCCCGCCCGGCTCGTCCGCTGGTCCCGCGGCACCTGAGCCGCGGGGTGGCGGGCCGCATCGCGGCCGACGGCGCCGAGCTGGAGCCGCTGGACGAGGACGAGGTGCTCGCGCGGGTGCGGGAGTTCCGCGCGCAGGGGGTCGAGGCGGTGGCGGTGGCGCTGCTGCACTCCTACCGCGACGACAAGCACGAACGGCGGGTCCGGGAGCTGCTCGCGCGCGCCCACCCGGACCTGCCGGTCACCCTGTCCAGCGCGGTCGCGCCGGTGATCGGCGAGTACGAGCGGGCGAGCACGGCCTGCCTCAACGCCTACGTGCAACCGCTGATGGCGCGCTACCTCGACGCGCTGCGGGACGACCTGCTGGCGATGGGCGTCGACGCGCCGCTGCACATCATGCTCTCCGGCGGCGGGGTCACGACGCTCGACGACGCGAAGGAGTTTCCCGTCCGCCTGCTGGAATCCGGGCCGGCGGCGGGCGCGATCGCCGCCGCGGCCGTGGCCCGCCGGCTCGGTGAACCGGACGCGCTGTCGTTCGACATGGGCGGCACGACGGCCAAGATCGCGATCGTCAGCGGCGGCCGGGTGCGCCGCAAGCACGATTTCGAGGCCGGGCGGGTCGACAAGTTCAAGCCGGGTTCGGGACTGCCGGTCCGGCTGACCGTCGCCGACATGATCGAGATCGGCTCGGGTGGCGGGTCGATCGCCGCCCCGGACCCGCTGGGGCTGCTCAAGGTCGGGCCGCGCAGCGCCGGGTCCGTGCCGGGGCCCGTGGCCTACGGCCGGGGCGGCGAGCACCCGACGGTCACCGACGCCGATCTCCTGCTCGGCTACCTCGACCCGGCCACCTTCCTCGGCGGGGAGATGCGGTTGCGCACCGCCGAGGCCGGCAAGGCGGTGGACCGGGACGTGGCCGGGCCGCTGGGTCTCGACCGGACCGGCGCGGCGGCCGGCATCGTCGAGGTGGCCACGGCGAGCATGGCCGCCGCGGCGCGGATGCACCTGTCCGAGCACGGCCGGGACCCGGCCGGGTTCGCGCTCATCGCGTTCGGCGGGGCGGGCCCGGTGCACGCCTACGGCCTGGCCAAGCAGCTGAAGATCGGGCGGATCATCGTGCCGATGCGGGCCGGCGTCATGTCCGCCTACGGGTTCCTCGTCGCCGCGCCCACGGTGGACCAGGTGCGCAGCCTGCCTTCGCCTCTGGCCGAGGTTGAGTGGGGCCGGGTCGACGGCCTCTACGACGAGATGTCCGCGCACGCCACCGCGGTGCTGCGCCCGGAACACCCGGAGCTGGTCCGCTTCCGGCGGTCGGCGGACATGCGGTACGTGGGGCAGGGGTTCGACATCGAGGTCGGGCTGCCCGGGGCGGATCTCACCCGGATCGACGCCGGACGCCTGCATCGCGATTTCGAGGAGACCTACCGCGCGACGTTCGGGCGCTGCCTGGACGGCCCGGTGGAGGTCGTCAACTGGCGGCTGTCGGCGCGGCTGCCCGGGCACGACGTGGTGCTGCGCTGCGACCCGGTCCCGGGTGAGGCTCGCCGCGGGGAGCGCGAGGTGTGGATTCCCGGGCACGGCCGGCTGCGGGCGGGCGTCTGGGACCGGTACCGCCTGCGGCCGGGCACGGAGATCGCCGGGCCCGCGGTGTTCGAGGAGCGCGAGTCGTCGTGTTGCTTCGGGCCGGAGTGCCGCATCCGGGTGGACGCCGATCTGACGCTCCTCGTCGACGTCGGCCCGTGATCTGCGGGCGTCAGTGCTGTGCCGCGGGCATCGTCGCCGGGGCGCCGGCGAGCAGGTCGCCGAGACCGCCGCGGGCGTCCTCGATCACGAGGGCCTCCGCGGCGGCCGAGTCGCGGGCCCGCAGCGCCCGCACGAGCGCGCGGTGGCTGGAGTAGCGGTCCAGCCCGAACGTGTCGTCCTGGTTGATGCGGTCGATCAGCTTGGTCCGCCGCTCCGCCCAGGAGAACACCCGGGTCTGGTCGAGCAGGCGCACGAGCACCGGGTTGCCCGCGCAGGATTCGACGACCTCGTTGAACCGCTGCATGGTGTCGAGCAGCCGGCCCAGCTGTCGGGAGATGTCCTCCCCGGCCTGGTGCCGCTGCTGGATGACGATCAGCAGGTCGTCGGCGTCGTCGAGGATGGCATCGAGCCGGTCCAGCTGCTCCTCGGTCGCGTGGCGCGCCGCGAAGCGGGCGACCATCCCGCGCAGCGCGACCTCGACCTCGGCGAGGTCCTGCACCGCGGCGTTGGCGACCTCGGCGACCTTGACGGTGCGGGGCCCGGTCCGTTCCAGCAGGCCGTCCTGTTCGAGCCGGCGGATCGCCTCGCGCACCGGGGTCGGGCTGACCGACAGGCGCTCGGCCAGCCCGCGCTCGGTCACCTTCTGCCCCGGGCGGAGCTCGCCGGTCGTGACCGCGTCGCGGATCGCGCGGTACGCGCGGTCGGACAGCGTGTCGCTCGTCAGGCCCGTCAGCTTCTCACCCGCCATGTGATCACCCTATCTGCCATCGCACCGATCATTTGCAACTATTGACCATCTTGCTATAGCAACGTACCGTCGGGCTCGCCACAAGGCCGTGGCGACAGGGAAGGTGGTGGCGATGACGCTGGCTACGCGGCGCACGGGAACCGGTCGGCGGATCACGTTCTTCGTGGCCCTGGCGGTGTTCGCGCAGGAGTCGACGTGGAACCTCTACGAGTCGCAGGTCCCGCCGCTGCTCGGCGCGCACCTCGGCAGCGCCGCGCTGATCGGCCTGCTGATGGGCATGGACAACCTGCTCGGCATCTTCGTCCAGCCCTGGATGGGCAACCGGTCCGACAACACGCGGACCTCGTGGGGCAGGCGCATCCCGTACCTCGTCGTCGGGATGCCGGTCGCGGCCCTGCTGTTCGTCGCCATCCCGTTCACCGCGGGCTCGCTGCCGCTGCTGATCCTGGCGATGTTCAGCTACGCGCTGGTGGCGAACTCGTTCAAGCCCATCGCCGAATCCCTGCTCCCGGACTTCATCAGCCCCGCGCGCCGCAGCCGGGCCAACGCGGTCGTCAAGATCGCCGCGAGCATCACGGTGATCGTCGCGGCGCTGATCAGCATCTTCCTGGTCGACGAGCACCCGAACCTGTCGTTCGCGATCCCCGCGGTGCTGATGGTGGTCTCCGTGGCCGTGCTGGCGGCGAAGGTGCGGGACAGCCGGTCCCCGGCCTACCTCGCGGCGCTGGAAGAGGACCGCGCGGGACACGAGGAGGCGGCGGCCAAGGTGCGTGTGCGCGACATCGTGCCCGACATCGTGAAGGACCGCGACCGCAGCCGGCTGCTGATCATCGTGTCGATCTTCCTGTTCGGCGGCGCCTGGGCCGCCTCGCGCTCACTCGTCACCTCCTACGGGATGGAGGCGCTGCACCTGTCCCGCGGCGACGCGGGCGGGCTGACCCTGCCCAGCGGGGTGGCCTTCATCCTGGCCGCCTACCCGGTGGCGATGCTCGCCGAACGCTTCGGCCGGCTGCGCGTGATGATCGCCGGGATGACGGTGTTCGCGGCCGCCATGGTGCTCGGCACCGTCGTCCAGACGCCCACCGGCACGGTCGTCGCGCTGTGCGTGGCTTCCGCGGGCGCCTCCGCGTTCCTGGTCAACGCGGTGGTGGTCCTGTGGAACCTCGCGCCGTCCGACCGGGTGGTCGGGACCTACACCGGTCTCTACACCGTCGGCTGGGCCGGTGGCGGGTTCCTCGGCCCGGCGCTGGTCGGCGGCATGGTCGACCTCACCGGCTGGCCGCTGATGCTGCTCGACGTCGCGGTCGTCGCCCTCGTGTCCGTGCTGGCGGTCGCCCGCGTCTGGGCGCTGCAGCGGCGTTCCGCGACCGGCCGCGCCGTCTGATCACTCTGGAGAAAGAGGAAACCGTGCTCCGCGTCCTGATCACCACGGACTACCTCCGTCCCGGCGACGAGGTCGACCAGTTCCTGCGCCGCGCCGGGCTGGAGACCGAGCACCTGCCGATGACCGGCAAGCGGGATCCCGCGCGGCTCGCGGAGGCGCTCGCCGGGGTCGACGCCGCGCTGGTGGCCAACGAGCCGATGACGGCCGACGTCCTCGCGCGGGCGCCGCGGCTGCGGGTCGTCGTGCGCACCGGCGTGGGCTACGACTCGATCGACGTGGACGCCGCGGCCCGGCTCGGCATCAGCGTGAGCAACCTGCCCGGGATCAACGCCAACGCCGTGGCCGAGTACACGATGGGACTGCTGCTCGCCGGGGCGCGGCGTCTCGTGCAGTCCGCGTCCGGCGTGGCGCGCGGTGGCTGGCCGCGCGAGGACGGGCACGAGCTGCGCGGCGCGACCCTCGGCCTCATCGGGTACGGGGCGTCCGCACGCGCCGTGGTTCCGCTGGCCCGCGCCTTCGGCATGACCGTCGTGTGCACCACCGCCGTGCCCGACCGGCTGCGGACCGACCCCGCGGTGCGGTTCGTGGAGCTGCCCGAGCTCCTCGCCGTCGCCGACTACGTCTCGGTGCACACCTCGCTCACGGAACGAACCCGCGGTCTGCTGGGGGAAAAGGCCTTCCGGCGGATGAAGCCCACGGCGCTGCTGGTCAACACCGCCCGCGGGCCGATCGTCGACGAGGACGCGCTCGCGAAGGCCGTGCGCGCCGGGGACATCGCGGGCGCCGCGCTCGACGTCGCGACCGAGGAGCCGCTGCCGCCGGACAGCCCGCTGCGCGACGTCGACGGCATCGTCGTCTACTCCCACCTGGCCGGGCAGACCGCGCAGGCGCGGGCCGCCGCGGGGCGCGAGGGGGCCGAGGAACTCGTGGCAGCGCTGCAGGGCCGGCCGCGGTTCGCCGTGAACGCCGCCCTGATCACCGAAGGAAAGAAATGAGGAGCATGGGCAACGAACCGGTGAAGTCCGTCCGCGTCCTGACACCGAGCGGCATGCTCGGCGCGGGCTGGGATCACGCCACGATCGAGCGCGGCATCGCGCTCGGCGCCGACGTGATCAGCATCGACGGCGGATCAACGGATTCCGGCCCCCACTACCTGGGGTCGGCGACGGCCAAGACGACGGCCAAGGCGGTGGCCCGCGATCTGCGCAGCCTGTTCACCGCCGCCGCGGACGCGGGCATTCCCGTGATCGTGGGCTCGTGCGGCACCAGCGGCACCGACCGCGGGGTGGACTGGGTCGCCGGCATCGCCGCCGAGGTGATGGCGGAGGAAGGCCTGGACCTGCCGGTCGCGAAGATCTACAGCGAGCAGAATCCGGCCGATCTGAAGGAACACCTCAACGCGGGCCGGGTCCACCCGTTGCCGCCGCTGGGAGAGCTGCGGGCCGAAACCCTGGAAAGCTGCACCCACATCGTCGGCGCGATGGGACACGAGCCGATCGTGGCGGCGCTGCGGGCGGGCGCCCAGGTCGTGCTCGCCGGCCGCGCCACCGACACCGCCGTGGCGGCCGCCTACCCGCTCATGATGGGCATGCCGGCCGGACCAACCTGGCACGCCGCCAAGATCGTCGAGTGCGGCGGGCAGTGCACCACCAACCCGCGCGCGGGCGGGGTGCTGGCCACCATCGACGCCGACGGCTTCACCATCGAGCCGCTGGATCCGACGGTGTCGTGCACGCCGATCACGGTGGCCGCCCACATGCTGTACGAGACGGTGAACCCGTTCGAGATGCGCGAACCCGACGGCACCCTCGACGTCCGGGACGCCCGCTACACCGCGCTCGACGACCGGATCGTCCGGGTGGAGGGGTCGAAGTTCCACGTCGCCGGCCAGTACACGATCAAGCTGGAGGGCGCCCGGGTCACCGGCTACGAGACCATGTCGTTCGCCGCGATCCGGGACCCGCTGGTCCTGGCCGACATCGACGCCTGGGCGGAGCTGATGCGCACGGTGATCCGGCAGCGGGTCGGCCAGACGCTCGGGCTGGCGGACGGCGAGTACGCCTTCGACCTGCGCCTCTACGGGCACAACGCGGTGCTGGACGACCTCGAGCCGGAGAGCGGGCCGCCGCGCGAGGTGGGGGTGATGCTGCTGGTCAACGCGCCCGACCAGACCACCGCCACGGCCGTGGCGAAGGTGGCCAACCCGTTGATGCTGCACCTGCCCGCGCCCGGGATGGACTACCTGCCCAGCTTCGCGTTCGCGTCCTCGCCCGCCGAGGTCGAGCGCGGCGCGGCCTACGAGTTCGTGCTCAACCACGTCGTCGACTGCGACGACCCGCTGAGCCTGTTCCGCATCGAACTGGGGGAGAACACCCGTGCCTGACACCACTCTCGCCGACCTGGCTCACGAGGTCCGGTCCAAGAACGCCGGCCCGTTCTGGGTGACCATGGAGGTGTTCCTGCGCGACGCCGAGGGCTACCGGATCGCCGCCGACGAGTCGTTCCTCAACGAGCGGGTGATCGCGCAGCTGTACCGCGTCGAGGAGAGCACCGTCCAGATCTTCCGCATCCCCTCGCTGAACGTCGTGAAGATCTCCTTCCCGCGCCCGGTCAGCCAGGGCTCGCTGCGGGACCGCGACATGCACGCGGGCCAGCACCACGTCCCGCTGGCCCGCATGCCGGTCGGGCGCGATGATCGCTGACGACCTCGGCGCCTGCCACGCCGAGCGCAGCCGGGCGGCCCGGCGGCTGGCGCGGGTCCTTCCGCCGGGACATTCCACTGTGCTCGGCACGATCTGGCACATCGATGCGGCCCCGACCGTCACCTCGCTCACCCGAGCCCTCGTCCTCGGCCAACCGTCCGCAAGGGAGAAACCGTGATCCGCGTCGAAGACCTGCCCGCCGCGCACCCCGGCCGCCGGCTGCTGACCGGCCGCACCCCGTTCTTCGCCGCGCCCACCGAGCCGCGCTGCAGCTACTGCGCCTACGTGCCGCGGACCTGGACGCCCGAGGCGCGGATGCCGGTGCTGGTGGCCGTGCACGGCACCGGGCGCAACGTCGGCGCCTTGCGGGAAGGGCTGATCCCGTTCGCCGACCGGCACGACGTCATCGTCGTGACGCCCCTGTTCCCGGCCGGCATCGACGATCCCGACGACGTGCACAACTACAAGACCCTCGACGCCTTCGGCATCCGGTTCGACCTGGTGCTGCTGGACATCCTGGACCAGGTCCGGGAGCGGTGGAACGCGCGGGTGGACACGGTGATGCTGTGCGGGCACTCCGGCGGTGGTCAGTTCGCCCACCGGTTCCTCTACCTCCACCCGGAGCGGGTCGAGGCCGTCGCCGTGAGCGCGCCGGGCAGCGTGACCGTGCTCGACCCCACGCGCGCCTGGCCGCATGGCACCGCCGACACCCGCGATCGATTCGGGTCCACTGTGGACCCGGCCGCGATCGCGCGGGTGCCGGTGCTGCTGGTCATCGGCGCCGACGACGACGGATGCGCCGACCTGGCCGCGATGGGTGAACCCGGCCGCAGCCGCCCCGCCGAGCTGGCCCGCCTCGCGGCGAGCCTGCGAGAGCACGGTGCCGCGGTGCGGACGGCCGAGGTGCCCGGGGTGGGCCACAGCGCCGCCGGGACGCAACCGTCGATCACCGCGTTCTTCGACGACCTGCTGACCGGCTGAGGGCGCCGCTCACAGGTCGGCCATCGCCGAGGTCGGGGATTCGATCGCGTCGGCGACGTAGCGGAGGAACCCGCCCGCGGTGCCGCCGTCGCACACCCGGTGGTCGAACACCAGGGACAGCTGCACGATCTGCCGGGCGACGACCTCACCGCCGACGACCCACGGCCGCGGGATGATGCGGCCTATCCCGAGGATGGCGACCTCCGGGTGGTTGATGATCGCCGCGCTGCCGTCGACGCCGAGCACCCCGTAGTTGTTGAGCGTGAACGAGCTGGAGCTGAGCTCGGCCGCGGTGGCGGTGCCCGCGCGGGCCGCCGCGGTGAGCCTGCGGATCTCGGCGTCCAGGCCGCGCATGCCGAGCCGGTGGGCGCCGGCGATCGCCGGGACGACGAGCCCGCGATCGGTCTGCGCGGCCAGGCCGAGGTTGACGCCGTCGAGGTGGGTGATCTCGCCGCGCTCGGTGTCCACGCGGGCGTTGAGCTCGGGGAACCGGGCCAGGCCGGCGATCACGAAGCGGGCGACCATGGCGAGGATGCCCGGCGCCTGCCCGGTTTCCGCGAGCTGGGCCCGCAGGTCGAGCAGGGCTGTCGCGTCGACGTCCACCCATGTGGTGGCCTCCGGGATCTCCGCGCGGCTGCGGCTGAGAGTTTCGGCGACCGCCTTGCGCAGGCCCTTCAGCGGCACCCGGGTGCGGATCGGCAGCCCGGTCCGGCGGTCCACATCGCCTGCCGCCTGCTCTTCCGCGGCGGCCGGGGCGCCCGCTGCCGCCTCCACGTCCCGGCGGGTGATCAGGCCGTTCGGCCCGCTGCCGGTGAGCGCTTCCAGATCGACGCCGGTGCGGCGGGCGAGCTGGCGGACGATCGGCGACACCACGGCCGGCCGGTCCCCGTCGCGCCGGGGCGACGGCCCGGCTTTCGCCGGACGGCGCCTGCGTCGTGACGGCGCGGCGTCACTGGTGCCGTAGCCGATCAGGACGTTGCCGGACCCGGCTCGCTCTTCCTCCACATAGGTGTCTGCGGCGCGGGCCTCCGCGCTCGGAGCCACCGAGATCAGTGGCTCGCCGACGGCGAGGGTGGCGCCCTCCTCGCCGTGCAGCGCGGCGACCACGCCCGCGTACGGGGAGGGCACCTCGACCGCGGCCTTGGCCGTTTCGACCTCGGCGACCGGCGCGTCGACGGCGACCGGGTCGCCGACCTTGACCAGCCAGCGCACGAGTTCGGCTTCGGTGAGACCCTCGCCGAGGTCGGGAAGGGTGAAGACCTGCACGCTCACGCGGTGACCTCCCAGGAGTCCTGCCACTGCAGGGTGTCGACGGCGTCGAGGATCCGGTCGGTGCCGGGCAGGAAGTGGTGTTCCAGCTTCGGCGCCGGGTAGGGCACGTCGAACCCGGTCACCCGGCGCACCGGGGCCTCCAGGTGGTGGAAGCAGCGTTCGGTCACCCGGGCGGCGATCTCCGAGGCCACGGACGCGAAACCGGGCGCCTCGGCGATCACGACGGCGCGCCCGGTCCGGCGGACCTCGGCGCAGACGGTGTCGTCGTCGAACGGGACGATCGACCGCAGGTCGACCACGCCCAGGTCGCGGCCCTCGGTGGCGGCCTGCTCGGCCGCGGCGAGCGCGACGGGCACCGACGGGCCGTAGGCGATCAGGGTGGCGTCCCGGCCGGGCTTGCGCACGACCGCCCGCCCGATCGGCGGGACGGCCTCGGCGACGTCGACCTCTTCCTTGGCGAAGTAGCGCTTCTTCGGTTCGAGGAACACCACCGGGTCGGGGCTGTCGATCGACGCGCGCAGCAGGCCGTAGGCGTCGGCGTTGGTGGCCGGGGTGACCACGGTCAGGCCGGGGGTGTGGGCGTAGTAGGCCTCGGAGGAGTCGCAGTGGTGCTCGACCCCGCCGATGCCGCCGGCGTAGGGGATGCGGATGACCATGGGCAGCCGCACGCGGCCGCGGGTGCGGTTGCCCAGCTTGGCGACGTGGCTGGCGATCTGCTCGAACGCGGGGTAGGCGAACGCGTCGAACTGCATCTCCACGACCGGGCGCATCCCGTTCATCGCCATCCCGACGGCGAGGCCGACGATGCCGGATTCGGCGAGCGGCGTGTCGAAGCAGCGTGCCTCGCCGAAGTCGCGGTGCAGCCCGTCGGTCACCCGGAACACGCCGCCAAGCTGCCCGACGTCCTCGCCGAAGACGACGACCCGGTCGTCGGCGGTCATGGCGTCGCGCAGGGCGGTGTTGATCGCCTGGGCCATGGTCATCTTGGTCGCCGGCATCAGGCCTCCTCGAACTCGAGCTCGGCGCGCAGGGCGGCGCGCTGCTCGGCCAGTTGCGGGGTGGGGGTCGCGTAGACGTGGGCGAACAGCTCTTCCGGGTCCACCGGGGTCTCGGCCCCGAGCCCGGCTCGCACGTGCGCGGCCATCTCCTCGGCCGCGGCGGCGAATTCGGCCTCGCGTTCCTCGCCGAGGGCACCGGTCTCCGCCAGGTGCGTGCGCAGGCGGGTCAGCGGGTCGCGTTGCACCCACCCGGCGACCTCGTCCTCGGTGCGGTACCGGGCGGCGTCGTCGGCGTTGGTGTGGGCGTCCATGCGGTAGGTGTCGGCTTCGACGAGCGTCGGCCCGCCACCGGCGCGTGCCCGGGCGACCGCCTCGCCGAGCACCACGCTGAGGGCGGCGAAGTCGTTGCCGTCGACCAGGACGCCGGGCATGCCGTAGCCGACCGCCTTGGCCGCCAGGGACGGCGCCACCGACTGGCGGGCCAGCGGCACGGAGATCGCGTACTTGTTGTTCTGCACGAAGAACACCACCGGCGCGCGGAAGACGGCGGCGAAGTTGCAGGCCTCGTGGAAGTCGCCCTCGCTGGTCGCGCCGTCCCCGCACAGCGCCATCACCACGGTGTCCTCGCCCTTGAGCCGGGCCGCGTGCGCGACGCCGACGGCGTGCAGCAGCTGGGTCGCGAGCGGGGTGGCCTGCGGGGCCACGCGGTGGGCCACCGGGTCGTAGCCGCAGTGCCAGTCGCCGCGCAGCATGCTCAGCACCTCGACCGGGTCCACGCCGCGGGCGGCGACCGCCGCGGTGTCGCGGTAGGTCGGGAACAGCCAGTCGCCCTCGGCGAGCACCTGGGCGCAGGCGACCTGGCAGGCCTCCTGGCCGCGCGAGGACGGGTACACCGCGAGCCGTCCCTGCCGGACCAGCGCGCCGGCCTGCTCGTTGAGGCGGCGGGCCAGCAGCAGCCCGCGGTACCCGGCGACGAGCTCGGCGACGGGCGGCAACGGGTGCTCGCCGACGTGCGTGCCGCGCTCGTCGATCAGCCGGACCGGGGCGGCTGCCGCGTCCGGAACTCCTGTGCTGGCGATGGACGACATGACAGGATGGTGCCGTCATCGTGTGCAGTTTGACCAGAACTACGAGAAGAGTCGAGACAATCGGCCGCCCCGGGGCGCGGAATCGAATCGGTTCTCTCCGGGACGGCGGTCTCGGCGCCGGGAAGTGAGACGGATGGACACCCTGGACGACGTCGACCGACGGATCGTCGCCGAGCTGCGCGCGGACGGGCGGCTGTCGGTGCGCGCCCTCGCCGAGCGGGTGCGGATCTCGCGCGCGAACGCCTACGCCCGCCTGGAACGCCTCACGACGCGGGGCGTCATCACCGGCTTCACCGCCACCGTGGACCCGGTGAAGATCGGGTTGACCACCTCGGCGTACGTGAGCCTCACCGTGCGGCAGAACGGCTGGCGGGACCTCAAGGAGCGGCTGCGCACCATCCCGGAGGTCCGGCACATGGCCCTGACCGGCGGTGAGTTCGACGTGATGCTGGTGGTGCGCGCCGCGGACAACGACGCGCTGCGCCGCGTCGTGCTCGAGCAGCTGCAGGCCATACCCGAGGTGCTCGGCACCCGCACGTTCCTGATCTTCGAGGACTCGGCGAACTGACTCCTGCGGGTGCGTCGTCGTTACGGGGCAGGGCGTCGCGATATCGGGCTACTGTGCCACCCATGACCGGCGACTGGCTTTCCGATACTCGCTCGTCGTACGACACCGACGCCTCCGGATACGCCGAGAAGGTACGCGGGCTGCTCGACGAGATGCCGTATCTGCGCGCGAGCCTGACGTTGTTCGCCGAGCTGGCACAGGGTGCCGGCGGCGGGCCGGTGGCCGATGTCGGCTGCGGGACCGGATACGTCACCGGCTATCTGCACGAGGCCGGGATGGACGTGTTCGGCATCGATCTCTCGCCAGAGATGATCGCCATCGCGCGGCGCGACCATCCAGACCTCCGCTTCGAGGTCGGCACGATGACCGGCCTCGATCTGGCGGACGACTCGGTCGCCGGCATAGTCGCGTTCTGGTCGGTGATCCACGTGCCGGACGACGCCATGCCGGGCGTGTGCGATGAGTTCCGTCGGGTGCTGCGACCACAGGGAGTGTTGCTGGTCGGCTTCCATGTCGGTGACGAGACTCGGCACACGTCCGAAGGTTATACCGGTCGTCCGATCAATGTGGACAGTCACCATCGTCCGCCGAGCAGGGTCAGGGGCTGGCTTCGTGACGCGGGATTCACGATCGAGGCCGAACTGGTCCTCAGGCCGGACGAGGACGTCCCGGGAGCCGTGATCTTCGCGCGCAACCACGCCTGACCGCTCCGGCCAGGCTGTCGCGGTGAACTGCGGGCCGGTGAAGCGCCGTGCCATTTCCTCGGCTGAGTCAGAGCACGGCGCAAGGAAGGAAACGCGATGTCCGTTCGCTACCAGCTCGTGATCGACTGTGCCGGTCCCGACCGCCAGACGCGCTTCTGGGCTGCCGCCCTAAGAACTCGCGCCGCCCCCGGCCGGTTTCGACACCTGGGACGCGCATGGTGGGCCTGGGCGCCACCATCACCTGCGTCCTGCGGCAGGACGGGCTCGACCACTACGCGGTCGGGATGAAGGATCCCGAAGGAAACGAGTTCGACGTCAACTGACCGGCTGCCGGAATCGAGTGGCAGCCGGTCAGTGCCGTCCGCTTCACTCGTTCAGCGCGTGGCGCGGGCGCGTTCTTCGTAGGCGCGGCGGTGTTCGGTGTCCACTTTGGATGTGAACGCCTCGTACATGCCGCCGAGCCGGAAGACGGCGTCGTTGACGCGGCGGGGGAGGTAGCGCTGGCTCGCCGACATCAGGCCGGCCGCGCGGGTGACGCGGACTTCCGGCCGTGGCTTGGTGATCAGGGCGGCGATCGCTTCGGCGATGTCCTCGGGGGCGGCGTTGCGCATGCCGCGGGTGCCGGGTGTGCCCGCGGACAGTTCGGTGTCGGTGAAGGTCGGCAGGACCGCGGAGAAGCAGACTCCGGATCGCCGCAGTTCGCGGCGTGCCGATTCGGTGAACCCGACCACCGCGGCCTTGCTCCCGCTGTAGGTGGCCAGCCCCGGCAGGAAGGTTTCCCCGGCCAGCGAAGCGATGTTGATGACGTGCCCGCGCCGCCGGGGCGCCATGCGCCGCGCGGCGAGGCGGCTGCCCACGATCACGCCGAAGACGTTGATGTCCAGGATGCGCCGGGTGACCTCGTCGGGTTCGTCGGTCAGTTGCCCGACCGGCATGATGCCGGCGTTGTTGACCAGGACGTCGAGCGGTCCGAGTTCGCGTTCGACCCGGTCGAGGAACTCCTCGAAGGACCGGGGATCGGTGACGTCGAGCCGGCTGTGCACGGTCAGCCCGAGGTCCTCGCCCGCGGCCTTCACCCGGGGTTCGTCGATGTCGCCGATGGCGACCGTCGCGCCGAGGCGGGTCAGCCGGGTGGCGGTGGCCAGCCCGATGCCGCGGGCGCCGCCGGTGATCGCGACGACCTTGCCGCGCAGATCGATGGTCTTCCTGGCCATGGTCATCCTTCCGCGCGCCGGTGGCGCAGGTCGATCGGCTGTCCGTCCTTGGGGTAGGGCAGGCAGGTGTAGTCCAGCGGCGCCCGGTAATCCGGGTCGACCGTCCACTCGAAACGGTGCAGCAGGTGGTGCAGGACGATCTTGATTTCGACCCCGGAGAAGTGCATGCCCAGGCACTTGTGGACCCCGCCGCCGAAGGGCACCCAGGCGTAGCGGTGCACCTTGTCCTCGCGCCGCTCGGGGGAGAAGCGGCCGGGGTCGAACCGGCCTGGCTCGGGCCAGTACTCCGGCAGGTGGTGGTTGAGGTGCGGGGACATTGCCACGGTGGTGCCCGCCGGGATGAAGTGTCCCAGGACCTCGGTGTCGGTCACCGTGTGGCGCACCATCGTGGGCAGCGGGGCGACCAGGCGCAGGCACTCCTTCATGACCAGGTCCAGCGACGTGAGCCGGTCCAGGTCGCCGAAGCCCACGGAGGCGCCCACCGCGAGGGATTCCTCGCGGCACCGCTGCTGCCACCGCGGGTGCTGCCCGAGGTACTGCAGCATGGTGGACAGCGTGATGGTGGAGGTGTCGTGCGCCGCCATCAGCAGGAAGATCATGTGGTTGACGACGTCGTCGTCGCTGAACCGCTCGCCGTCGCTTTCCACCCGGCACAGCACGGAGAACAGGTCGTCCCCGTCGCCGGCGCGCCGGGCGGGCAGGTAGCCGCGCAGGAACTGTTCGAGGTCGCGGCGTCCCCGCAGTCCGCGCCACCAGCGCCCGCCCGGAACCGGCACCCGGACGAGTGCGGTGGCTGCCTGCACGCTGTCGATGAACGCCCGGTTGACCTGGTTCATCCTGGCCGCGGTGGCGCCTTCGGCTCCGCCCATGAAGATCGCGGTGGCGAGGTCGAGGGTGAGGGTTTTCAGCGCCGGGTAGGCGCGGAAGCTGGTCCGCGGCGCCCACTCGCCGAGCCGTTCCGCGACGGCGGTGTCGAGCGCCGCCGCGTACCGCGTCAGCCGGTCGCGGGTGAACGCCTCCTGCATCAGCCGGCGGTGCCGCAAGTGCTCGTCGAAGTCGAGCAGCATCAGGCCGCGGTCGAAGAACGGCCCGATGAGCTGCCGCCACGCAGGCCCGTTGGCGAAGGCCCGGTCGCGGTTGGCGAGGCCGGCCTCGGTGGCGTCCGGGCCGAGCAGGGCGACGTTGCGCCGCCCGAAGGAACTGAACCACGAAACCGGTCCGTAGCGCCGGTACCGGTCGGTCCACATCGCGAGCGGATCACGGATGTAGCGGAGCGTGTGGCCGAGGACGGGAATGCCGCTGTCGCCGCGCACCGGCAGCAACGTGCCGGGCGGCGGTACCGGAGTGAGCAGGTCGTTCATCGACACCTCCACCAACTGACAGGACGCTCTGTCAGATTCGGCCAGTGTGGATTTCGACAGGCGGCTCTGTCAAGATTCGCTCCATGTCATCCGCCGCGCGCCCCTACCGCGGGATCAGTGCCGAGGACCGCAAGGCGCAGCGGCGCCGGAAGCTGATCGACGCCGCGTTGGACCTGATGGGCACGGTCGGCACCGACCAGGCCACGATGACCGCGATCTGCGTGCGGGCCGGCCTGACCGAGCGGTACTTCTACGAGAACTTCACCCGGCGGGACGATCTGCTGATCGCCGTGGTCGACCGGATGGCCGACGAGGTGCGGGAAACCGTGCTGTCGACCCTGCGCGCGACCGACGGCGACGCGGCGGAGCGGGCGCGGGTCGCGATCGAGGCGTTCGTCCGCCTCCTCACCGACGACCCCCGCAAGGGCCGGGCGGCGATCCTCGAATCGTCGGCGCTGCCCGCCCTGCGCAGCCGCCGCCACGAGCTGCTGCGCATGTTCGCCGGGCTCGTCGTGACGCAGGCCCGCGCGCTGTTCGGCGACGAGGCGGTGCCGGCGCCGCGGGACGAGCTCAACGCGCTGATGCTCGTCGGCGGGCTCGCCGAACTGCTCGCCACCTGGCTCGGCGGGGAGATGGACACGCCGGTGGAGGACATCATCGACGTGGCCACGCGCTGGTTCGTCACCGGCATGCGCGCCTGAAGATCGTCCTTGACCCCGCCCCTGGGGCAGGCCGGAGCCTGGCCCCATGAGGAACAACATCACTTCCGCACAGGCTTCCCGGCGAGTGGCGGTCACCGCGCTGGCGGTCACACTGCTGGCCGGAGCGGCCACACCCGGAGTGGCCGCCGCCCAGCAGGACCGCCCGGCGCTGCAGGAAGCCATCCAAGGGTTCGTCGACGCCGGTTTCGCCGGGATGCAGGCGCGCGTGCACGATCAGCGGGGCGAGTGGGTCGGCACCGCCGGGGTGCGCAAGCTGGGCGAGAGCGCGAAGCCGCCGGCGAACGGGCGGTTCCGGATCGGCAGCAACACCAAGACCTTCGTCGCGACAGTGGTGCTGCAACTGGTGGCCGAGGGCAAGGTCGGACTGGACGACCCGGCGGCCGATCACCTGCCGCGGTTCGGTCTGGACCGGCGGATCACGGTGCGGATGCTGCTGCAGCACACCAGCGGGGTGTTCAACCACACCGGCGACTACTACGACGGGACGGTCCTGCCGGGGCTCCCCTCGACCGGCCAGGAATGGGTGGACAACCGGTTCCACACCTACCAGCCGGAGGAGCTGGTGCGGTTCGCGTTGTCCAAGCCGGCGCTGTTCGCGCCGGGGACGGACTGGAACTACTCCAACACCGGCTACACGCTGGCCGCACTGCTGATCGAGCAGGTCACCGGCCACTCGCACGCCGAGGAAATGCAGCGGCGGATCCTGCGGCCGCTCGGGCTGCGGGACACCGTGGTCCCGGGAGCCCGGACGGGCATTCCCGGGCCGCACGCCCACGCGTACTACCGCTACCAGGACGCCGGCCAGTGGAAGACGGTCGACGTCACCCGCCAGAACCCCTCCCTGATCTTCGGCGCCGGGGACATGATCTCGACCACCCGGGACCTCCAGACGTTCTTCTCCGCGCTCATGAGCGGCAAGCTCCTCCCGGCGCCGCTGCTGGCCGAGATGCGCACGCCGCACCCGAAGAGCGGCTACGGCCTCGGGCTGTACGTGGAGCAGACCACCTGCGGGGTCCCGGTCCTGCGGCACAACGGCAGCACCATCGGCTACGGGGCGTTGATGTACAGCACACCCGACGGCAGCAAGACCCTGACCGCCTCCATCACCCTCGGGGATGCCGACGTCGATGTGGCCGTGGAGTACCCGAAGGCGTTGGACAAGCTCCTCGGGGAGGTGTTCTGCGCGGGTTGACCTTGACCCGGGGGCAGGCTGGACACTCGTCGCATGGCTTCCTCGACCAACGGCGTCACGATCGGCCAGGCGGCGGCGTTCGCCGGGGTCACGGTGAAGACCGTGCGGCACTACCACCAGCACGGGCTGCTCGACGAACCACGGCGCGACAGGTCCGGCTACCGGCGGTACGGATCGGCCGACCTGCTGCGGCTGGTCCAGGTCCGGACCCTGGCCGCCGCCGGGGTGCCACTGGCCGAGGTCGGGCCGCTGCTCGACGCCGACGCCGAGCAGTTCGCCGCCGCGCTCGTCGACGTCGAGCGGCGCCTCACCGAGCGGATCGCCGACCTGATCGCCCGGCGCGACAGGCTGCGGCAGTTCGCCGACGGCGACCGGCTCCTGCTGCCCGGCCGCGCCGTCGCGGTCCTGGACCGGCTCGCCGGTCTCGGCTTCGATCCCGACTACGTGGCCGGCCAGCGGGAAGCCATGGTGCTGGCGAGGGCACTGGCGCCGGAGTTCTTCGACGTCTTCCTGACCCAGCTCGAACACCGGCTCGACGACCCCGCGTTCGTCGATCTGACCAAACGCGGCTGGGACGCGCGGTCCTGGCACCCGGACGACCCGCGGATCGACGAGCTGGCGTCCGCGCTGGCCGACAACCTGCTGGCCGACCCCGAGCGGCTGACGGCGGTGCCGGCGGGCTTCCAGCCCTCGCCCGACGCCGCCACCCGGTACGGGCTGATCAACCACCACCGCGAAGACCAGCGGACCTGGGCCCGGCTGAACGCGCTCGTCGAGGCCAAACTGCGTGACAGGGGCGTGCCCATTCCGCACCAGTGACGGCGCCGCCCGCCGTCTACTCGCCGCACGCCCTGTTCGAGCCCGCGCTGGCCGCTCGACGGCTGAAGCCGCGGCCGGCGTGCGCGGGCCGCGCCCTCGTCACCGTCAGCCGGCCGTGACCGGTTCCCGCTGTGCGCCGCGGAAACCACGCAGCCGCAGGCTGTTGCTGACCACGAAGACCGAGCTGAACGCCATCGCGGCGCCCGCGATCATCGGGTTGAGCAGGCCGGCGGCGGCCAGCGGCAGGGCCGCCACGTTGTAGGCGAAGGCCCAGAACAGGTTGCCCTTGATCGTGCGCAGGGTCCGCCGGGACAACCGGATCGCGTCGGCCGCCACCCGCAGGTCGCCGCGCACCAGGGTCAGGTCGCTCGCCTCGATCGCGACGTCGGTGCCGGTGCCCATCGCCAGGCCGAGGTCGGCCTGGGCGAGCGCGGCGGCGTCGTTGACCCCGTCGCCGACCATCGCCACGACCTTGCCCTCGTCCTGCAGCCGCTTGACCACGTCGACCTTGTCGGCGGGCAGGACCTCGGCGATCACCGTGTCGATCCCGACCTCCGCGGCGACCGCCTCGGCCGCGGCCCGGTTGTCGCCGGTGAGCAGGATCGGGGTGAGCCCGAGCCCGCGCAGCTGCCGGATCGCCTCGGCGGAGGTGGGTTTGACGGTGTCGGCGACCACCAGCACCGCCCGCGCCCGCCCGTCCCAGCCGACCGCGACCGCCGTGCCGCCGCGCTGCTCGGCCGCGGCCTTGGCCTCGGCGAGCCCGGGGGAGAGGTGCTGGCTCCAGTCGGCCAGTAGCGCGGTGCGGCCGACGAGCACGGCCTTGCCGTCGACGATCCCTTGCACGCCAAGGCCTTCGACGTTGGTGAAGCCTTCGACGGCGGGCAGCTCGCCGACCCGTTCCCGGGCCCCGGCGGCGATCGCCTGCGCGATGGGGTGCTCGGAGGCGTTCTCCAGAGCGCCCGCCAGCCGCAGCACCTCGTCGGCGTCGACACCGTCGGCCACGTGCACGCCGGTCAGCGCCATCTTGCCGGTGGTGACCGTGCCGGTCTTGTCCAGCACGATCGTGTCGACGCGGCGGGTGGACTCCAGCACCTCCGGGCCCTTGATCAGGATGCCCAGCTGGGCGCCCCGCCCGGTGCCGACCAGCAGCGCGGTCGGCGTGGCCAGGCCCAGCGCGCACGGGCAGGCGATGATCAGCACCGCCACCGCCGCGGTGAACGCGGCGGACACCGTGCCGCCCGCGCCGAGCCAGAACGCCAGGGTGCCGGCCGCGAGTGCGATGACGATCGGCACGAACACCGCCGAGACCCGGTCGGCCAGCCGTTGCACGGCCGCCTTGCCGGTCTGCGCTTCCTCGACCAGTTTCGCCATCTGCGCGAGCTGCGTGTCCGCGCCGACCCGCGTCGCCCGCACGACCAGCCTGCCGCCGGAGTTCACGGTCGCGCCGGTGACCGCGTCGCCCGGCCCGACCTCGACCGGCACGGACTCGCCGGTGAGCATGCTCGCGTCGACCGCGGAGCTGCCGTCTTCGACGACGCCGTCGGTGGCGATCTTCTCGCCGGGCCGGACCACGAAGCGGTCGCCCACGGCCAGCTGCTCGACCGGGATCCGCTCCTCCCGGCCGCCGCGCAGCACCGCCACCTCCTTGGCACCGAGTTCGAGCAGCGCCCGCAACGCGGCCCCGGCCCGCCGCTTCGAGCGGGCCTCGAAGTAGCGGCCGGCGAGGATGAACGTGGTCACCCCGGCCGCGACCTCGAGGTAGATGTTGCCGTCCCCGCTGATCCGCTGGATGGTCAGCTCGAACGGGTGCGTCATGCCGGGCACGCCGGCGCTGCCGAACAGCAGCGCGTAGAGCGACCAGGCGAACGCGGCGAGCGTGCCCATCGAGATCAGCGTGTCCATCGTGGCCGCGCCGTGGCGCAGGTTCGCCCACGCGGCGCGGTGGAACGGCCATGCGCCCCAGACGATCACCGGTGCGGCGAGCGTGAGCGAGATCCACTGCCAGTAGGTGAACTGCAGCGCCGGGACCATCGCCAGCACGACCACCGGCACCGACAGCGCCAGCGAGCCGATCAGCCGCTGCCGCAGCGGCCGCGACGGGTCCTCCTCGGCGGTGTCCGGCTCCGCGGGTTCCGGCCGCGGCAGGGTCGCCGTGTAGCCCGCCGCCTCGACCTGGTCAACCAGGGTGGCCGGGTCGAGGCCGGCGGGGAAACTGACCTTCGCCTTCTCGGTCGCGTAGTTGACGGTCGCGGTGACGCCGTCGAGCTTGTTGAGCTTGCGTTCGATCCGCATCGCGCACGAGGCGCAGGTCATGCCGCCGATCGCCAGTTCGACGTCTTGGGCGGCCTGCGGGCGGTTCCGCACATCCGAAGTCATCGTGGTTCTCCTCGATCAGCCGTGGCTGTGGCTGTGGCCGTCGCCGGTGGCGGGCGGTGCGGTGGGCGCGCTGCCCGCGGTCGGCACGGTGAACTCGGCCGTGCGGACCTGGCCCGCGTGCTGGAAGTCGAGGAAGAGCCGGTAGGTGCCGGCGGAGGGGACTTCGGCGTGGAAGGTGACGCCCGGCCCCGGCTTCGTCGTCCCGTCGCCCGGGCTGCCGTCCGGGTGGACGTGCAGGTAGGCGAGGTCGCCTTCGCGCAGCGCCACCAGGTGCCCGTAGGCGCCGAGGTAGGGCTGCAGGTCGGTGACGTCGTGGCCGTCCTTGGTGACGGTGGCCGTCACCTTCGACGTGCGTCCCGGGGTCAGTTCGCCGTCGAGCCGGACCTCGTAGCCGTCCACCCGCGCCGCGCGTGTCGCCGGGTGGTGGGCCGGCTGGAAGTCGCCCGCCGCCGCCAGGTCGACGCCCAGGGTGGTGGCCTGGCCGCCGGTGGGCTTGAAGTCGGCGAAGGCGCGGTAGCTGCCGGCGTCGGCGACGGCCAGCGGCACGGTCCAGGTGCCGTCGCCGGCCATCTCCGGGTGGATGTGCTGGAACCCGGCGGTGTCGCGGCGCACCACGATGAGGTGCATGCGCTTCTCGTGCTCGACGTCGAACGCGGTGACCGCGTTGCCGTCCGGTCCGGTGATCCGGAAGGAGAACTCCTCGGTGGTCCCGGTGGTGAGCGTCGTGCGGGTGGGCGTGAGGGTGTAACCGCCCCTGGACGACGCCAGCCCCGCGGGCTGGTCGGGTTGCGTGGTCTCCGCGACAGTGCCGCTGTGGCTGTCCCCGTGCGTGGCGTCCTCGGCGCCACGCGTGCCAGCTTCGCTGGTGACGGGACCGACAGCGGTGCCGATCGCCCAGCCGCCTCCGGC
>NZ_JBEXTX010000097.1:0-31667 GCF_040614175.1 Amycolatopsis sp. NPDC006131 | reverse complement strand
CCTCAGGTGGGTGGCTGGGTGGTCATCCCGTCGCCTTCCGGTTTGTGCATATCACCTTGAGCCAGGGCCGCAAGGTTGGCATGTTCGGCCGCCGGTGAGCACGGAGGTTGCGGCCCTGGCTCAAGGTGATCGTGCCGGTGTCAGGCGACGGGATGACCACCCAGCCGGGTTTGGTGCAAAAAAGGAAGCGCCGGCGCGCAAAGCGCACCGACGCCCCTTCAAAAACCCCGTCAGGCGACCGGCGTCCGGTCGTCGGCGGGAACGAGCGTCTCCAGCGCTTCCTGCAGGGCCGAGTGGGTGGCCGTGAGGCGCTCGGTGACCTCGCGGCGGAACTCGAACGCCTCGGTGCGGGCGTGCTGCGCCTCGGACAGCTGGCGCTCCGCGTCGGCGACCAGGGTGCTTGCCCGGGTCTCCGCCTCGGAGGTCTGCTTCGCCAGGCGCGACTCCGTCTCGGCGGTGATCTTCGCCAGCCGGGTCTCGGTCTCCTCCGTGTCCTTGGCGATCTTCGCCTCGGTCTCGGCGACCAGCTTGGCCAGGCGCTCCTCGGTCTCCCGGGTGTCCTTCGCCAGGCGCTCCTCGACCTCCTGGGTCTTCCGGGCCAGCGCCGTCTCGACCTCTTCGGTCTTGCGGGCCAGCGCGGTCTCGACCTCTTCGGTCTTGCGAGCAAGCGCCTCGCCGGTCTCCTGCTCGGCCTTGGCACGCGCTTCGGCGGCTTCGGCGTCCAGGCGGGCGCGCTCCTCGGCGGCCTCCTCGTTCAGGCGCGCGATCTCGGCGCGGGCCTGCTCCATGAGGTTCTCGTGCTCGGTGGTGAGCGCGGTGTGCCGCTCCTGGAACTCCAGCTCGAGGTCGTCACGCCGCTTGGCGAGCTCGGCCTCGCGCTCGGCGACCATCTTGTCGGCGGCCTTGCGGGTGTCCAGGTCGTACTTGTCGGCCGCGGCGCGGATGTCGTCGGCCTGCGCTTCGGCGCGGTTCTTGAGCTCGGCGATCTCCTCTTCGGCGAGCGTCATCATCGTGCGGACGCGCTCGGTCATCGTCGCGGCGCTCGACGGGTCGCTCGCCATCCGCGACAGCGCCTGCTTGGCCTCGCTCAGCTCCTGCTGGGCGTAGGACAGGGCACGGGTCAGCTCGGCGACCGACGAGAGGGCCTCGTCGCGGGAGACGGCCGTCTCCTTGAGCTCGGCGTTCAGCTGGGCGAACTTCTCGTCCACCGGCGGCCGGTCGTAGCCGCGGAACACGAGCGGGAACAGGGGATTACCGGCGATGGGATCTTGGGACTCGGCAGGAGGCATGCGGGCACCTTAGTGCTATTGGACCTGGGTTTCCATACTTTCGGGTGACACATTATCGAAGATCAACTGAATCCGGTCCGCGCCTCCCTCCAAACGGCTGGGATACGGTTCGGCGGAACTCGCGAGGAGGGGCCGGTGCAACTGCAGGAGATCGTGGCCGACCTGGCCGAACACTGGCCGCTCTACGTCTCGATGCCGTTCATCGCCGCGCTCATCGGCTACGTGACCAAGCGCGTGGCGATCGAGATGATGTTCCGGCCGATCGAGTTCGTCGGGATCCGGCCGTTCCTTGGCTGGCAGGGCGTGCTGCCCGCCAACGCCGAGCGCATGGCGGCCACCGCCACCGACATGCTCACGAACAACCTGGTCGACCCGAAGGAGATCTTCGCCAGGCTCGACCCGGACCAGCTCGCCAAGGAGATCGAACAACCGCTCCTGCAGGTGGTCGAGGAGATCACCGAAGAGGTCATGGAGCAGTACCAGCCACGCCTGTGGGAGGCACTGCCCAGCGGCGCGAAGGAACTGCTGCTGCGCCGCATCCAGGCCGAAGCGCCCAAGGTGATCGCGAAGATCATGCGGGAGCTGTCGGACAACATCGAGGACGTCCTCGACCTCAAGAACATGGTCATCACCAACCTGGTCCGCGACAAGAACCTGCTCAACCGGCTCATCCGGGACATCTCACGACCTGAGATGCGGTTCATCGCGAATTCCGGGCTGGTGTTCGGCTTCGCCCTCGGGTGCGTCCAGCTGCTCGTGTGGGCGCTGACCAAGTCGCCGATCGTGATGCCGCTGTTCGGCCTCGGCATCGGCTGGTTCACCGACTGGCTCGCCCTGAAGATGATCTTCCTGCCGCGGGAGCCGCGCGAGTTCTTCGGCCTCTACACCTGGCAGGGCGTGTTCCAGAAGCGCCGCGACCAGGTGGCCGCCGACTACGGCGACATGATCGCCCGCGAGATCATCACCATCCCGAACCTGCTGGAAGCCATCCTCAAGGGCCCGAAGGCCGACCGGCTGTTCCACCTGATCGGCCGCGAGGTGCAGCGCACCATCGACGCGCAGGCCGGCGTCGTGAAACCGCTCGTCGCGGCCGCGGTGGGCACGCGCAAGTGGCAGGAGATGAAGCAGGCCGCGGCGCTCAAGGCGGCGGAGCGGGTGCCGGACACCATCCGGTACGCCGAGGAGTACGCGGTCAACGCCCTGGACGTGCGGAACACGATCGTCGACCGGATGCGGCAGCTGTCGCCGATGGAGTTCGAGGAGCTGCTGCGGCCCGCGTTCCGGCAGGACGAGTGGAAGTTGATCGCCGTCGGTGCGATCATCGGCGGGCTCGTGGGCGAGCTCCAGGCGATCCTGCTCCTCCACTAATCTCGCGGCCAGGATTTCCGAGGGGGTGGCCGGATGGACGCGGTGCTGGCCGACTTCGCGCAGCACTGGCCGCTCTACACCGCGATCCCGTTCATCGCCGCGCTCATCGGTTACGTCACCAAGCGCGTCGCCATCGAAATGATGTTCCGCCCGCTGGAGTTCGTCGGCATCCGCCCGATCTTCGGCTGGCAGGGCGTGGTGCCCAAGCACGGCGGCCGGATGGCGGCCATCGCCACCGACCTGCTCACCAAGAACCTGATCGACCTCGGCGAGGTCATCGGCCGCATCCAGCCCGACCGGCTGGTGCGGGAGATCGAGCAGCCGCTGCTGCGGGCGATCGACGACCTGGCCCGCGACGTGATGGCCAAGCACCACCCGCGGCTGTGGGAGTCGCTGCCGCCGATGGCGCAGGACCTGATCGTCAAACAGCTGCAGGCCGGTTCGCCGAAGCTGGTTCGCGAGCTGCTGGACGAGGTCCGCGCCAACCTCGACGGCGTGCTCGACGTCAAGCACATGACCGTCGAGCGGCTCACCCGCGACCGCGCCCTGCTGGTGCGACTGATCCGCGAGACGTCCCGGCCGGAGATGGCGTTCATCGCCCGCTGCGGGATCTACTTCGGATTCGTCCTCGGCATCGTGCAGGCGGTGGTGTGGGCGCTGACGAAGAACCCGTGGGTGCTGCCGGTGTTCGGCGGCGCCATCGGCCTGTTCACCGACTGGCTGGCGATCAAGATGATCTTCCTGCCGCGCCGCCCGGTGAAGATCGGGCCGATCACGCTGCAGGGCAAGTTCCAGCGCCGCAAGGCCGAGGTGGCCCGCCAGTACGGCGAAATCATTGCCCGCGAGGTGCTGACCGTCCCCAACCTCCTCGACGAGCTGCTGACCGGCCCGCGCGCCGACCGGCTCGCCGCGCTCGTGCGGCGCGTGGTGGCCAGGGCCGTCGACGAGCAGGTCAGCCTGATCCGGCCGCTGGTGTCCGCCACGGTCGGCGGCGAACGGCTCCGTGAGATGACCGCGACCGCGGCGGCCGGGTCGCTCGCGCAGATGCCGTACCTGCTCCGGCACGCCGAGCCGTACCTGGTCGAGGCGATGGACCTGGCGAACATGGTCGAGCGGCGGATGCTCGCGCTGACGCCCGAGGAGTACGAGAACCTGCTGCGCCCGGCATTCCGCCAGGAGGAGTGGAAGCTGATCGCGGTGGGCGGTGTGATCGGGTTCGTCGTCGGTGAGTTGCAGGTTTTGCTGATGCTTCACTAGGTGAACGGTTAACGTGTGCGCGTGGCGCACGAACCGCAGCAGCTCCCCGCGGTGCACGAGGCGTGGCTTCCCCGCGAGCACTCCCTGCACCGGCCCCGGCACGGCGGCCGTCAGCTCACCGCGTTGATCAGTGCGATCGTGTTCTTCACGACCCCGGCGCTGCTGTGGGTGTTCGGCGCGCGCCCCGCCGAGATCGAGAACCGGCACCTGGCGAGCTTCCCCAGCATCGGCGACGGCTGGGCGTTCTTCACCAGCCTGCCCGGCTGGGCCACCGACCAGCTCACCTTCCGCAGCGCCGCGATCGACGCCGCGGACTGGATCAGCCGCACGTTCTTCGGCGAGACCCCGCCGCGGGACCAGGCGGGCACCACCGAGACCGGTCCCCTGCCCGGCAGCCCGCCGCCGACCCAGACGCAGGGGACGGACGACCAACCCACCACCTCCGGCCCGCTCGACCAGGCCGGCTACCGGCAGGTCATCGAGGGCCGCGACGGCTGGCTGTACTTCGGCTACGACGCCGAGGCCAAGTGCTCCCCGGTCCGGATGCTGTCCGACACGCTGGAGCGGATGAACCGGCTGCGCACGATCATCGAGGCGTCCGGGCGCACGTTCGTCTGGGTGGTGGCGCCGGACAAATCCACGATGGTCCCGGAGAACCTGCCGTCCAGCTACCCGGGCCGGGAGTGCCACCGGGCCGCGGAGGCGCCCACCTGGCAGCAGATCGACGCGGCGGGCGCGGTGGACCTGCGGCCCGCCCTGACCCAGGAGGCGCGGCGCGTCAACCGCCCCGTCTACCCGTCCAACGACACGCACTGGACCGACGAGGGCTCACTCGTGATGACCCGCGCGGTCGCCGAGGCCGTACAGCCCGGCATCACCGCGACCTGGCAGAGCAAGCAGGTCGGCACCTACACCGTCGCCGCGGACCTGCCGCCGCTGCTCGGCAAGAAGGCCGACAAGACGAACGTGCTCTACGACCTGCGCCCGGACGGCATCGTCGACCGGGCCGGGCAGACCATCGCCGACATCGAAACCCCGTCGTACCGGTTCGCCTCGCCGATGTCCTCGACAGTGAACGAGAAGACCCTGTTCTACGGCGACTCGTTCACCAAGGCGTCCTCGCGCTACCTGGCGGCCGGGTTCGCGAACCTGACGATGCTCGCCTACTTCACCCCGAAGACGAGCCGGGACCAGGCGATCGGGATGTTCGCCAACTCGGACGTGATCGTGCTGGAGACCGTGGAGCGCAGCGTCTCCAGCGGTCAGCTTCCGTTCCTGACCGACGAGTTCCTCACGGCGCTGCAGGCGCAACTGCAGGCGAGTCCTCGGTGACGCGGGCGGCCCGGTCGCGCAGGTAGGCGACCAGGCGGCAGACCAGGTAGATGGTGAACGCGATCGCGGTGACGAACGCGCTCACCGGTGCGCCCGGCGCGAGCGACAGGACGATCCCGCCCAGCGCGGCCGTCTCGGCGAACACGACGGCCAGCACGGTGGCCTTCCACGGGCTGGCGGTCAGCCGGGCGGCCGCGGCCGCCGGCGTCACCATCATCGCCACCACCAGCAGCGCCCCGACGATCTGCACACCGAGCGCCGTCGCGACGCCGACCAGCACCGCGAACACGACGGACAGCGTGCGCGCCGGGACCCCGCGCGCCGCCGCAACGTGCGGGTCGACGCTGGCGAACAACAGCGGCCGGTAGATGAAGGCCAGCACCGCCAGCACGACCAGCGCGGCGATGACCAGCACGATGAGGTTGGTCGTCTCGATCGACACGATCTGGCCGACCAGGATGCCGAACTTGTTGGCCGCACGTCCCGGGTAGAACCACAGGAACAGCACGCCGAGACCCAGGCCGAAGGACAGGATCGCGCCGATCACCGAGTCGCGATCGGACTCCCGCCCGCCGAGCAGGCCGAGCAGCAACGCGGCGATCACCGCGCCGGCCAGCGCCCCGAACTCGACGCCGACGCCGAGCAGCAGCGCGCCCGCCGCGCCGGTGAAGGCCAGTTCGGCGGTGCCGTGCACGGCGAACGACATCCGGCGGGTCACGATCAGCGGGCCGAGCACACCGGCGACCAGCCCGAGCACGGCAGCGGCGAGCAGGGCGGTCTGCACGAACGGCAGCCCGAGCAGCTGCGCCGTCAGACCGAAGTCGAAGAACTTGTCCATGTTCAGCGGGAACCTTCGGTGCTCACGAAACGCGCTCGTCCAGGTGGTGGGGTTCGTCCTCGCAGACCGCGCTGCGCGCGCCGGCCACGTGGATCTGGCCGCCGACGCGGACCACCTCCACCCGGGCGCGGTACAGCTCGGACAACGTCTCGGAGGTCATCACGACCTCCGGCGGGCCGATCCGGAACCGGCCGTCGACCAGGTACAGCACCCGGTCCACATAGGGCAGGATCGGGTTGATCTCGTGGGTCACGAACAGCACCGCGGTGCCGGCTTCGCGGCGGCGGGCGTCGATCAGCTCGCTCACCGCGCGCTGGTGCGCGAGGTCCAGCGACAGCAGCGGCTCGTCGCACAGCAGCACGTCCGGCTCGCCGACCAGCGCCTGCGCGACCCGCAGCCGCTGCTGTTCACCGCCGGAGAGTTTGCCGACCGGCTGCTTGGCGTAGGACTGGGCGCCGACCGCGGCGACGGCGGCGGATACCCGCCGCCGCCGCTCGGCGAGACCACGCAGCCCGGTGCCCCACCGGTGGCCGTCGAGCCCCAGCCCGACCAGGTCGACCCCGCGCAGCGTGAGCGCTTCGGACATCGCCCGCTGCTGCGGGACGTACCCGACCGGGTGATCGCTGTTGATGCGCACGCTGCCACGCGAGAGGTGCTGCAGACCGAGCAGCACCTTCAGCAGGCTGGTCTTGCCCGATCCGTTCGGGCCGAGCACGGCGACGAACTCGCCGGGCTCGACCGAGAGGTCCAGGCCGGACCACAACGTGCGCTGACCGAACGCGAGGGTCGCGCCGGAGATCTCAACCGCAGGGCTCAAGAGTTCAGGGCCTTCGCCAGGTCGTCGACTTCGCTGGTCATCCAGGCAATGTAGTCCGTCGTCCCGGCGGGCAGCGTCTCGGTCACGCCCACCACGGGGATGCCGGCCCTGGTCGCCTCGCCGACGACCTGCTCGGTGACCGGCGTGACCGTCTGCTCGTTGTTGATCAGGGCCTTGACCTGCTTGCCGGTGATCAGCGAGTTGAACTCGGCCAGCGCGGCCGGCGGCACGTCGGTCTCCTCCTCGATGGCCTCGGAGAACTCGGCCGGGGTGGCGTCGGTGACCTTGGCGGCCTCGATCAGGTAGTGCGCGACGGGCTCGGTGACCAGGACCTTGGTGTCCGGGTGGCCGGCGCCGATCTGCCCTGCCTTGCTGGTGAGCTGGTCCAGCTGGGCCTTGAAGTTGGTGGCGTTGGTGGTGAAGGTCTGCGCGGCGTCCGGCTTGATCTGGCCGAGCTGCGCGGCGACCTGGTCGGCCACCTTGGCGACGGTGGTGAAGCTGTACCAGACGTGCTCGTTCTCGTCGCCGGTCGCGCCGATGTCGTACGCGTTGAGCTTGCGGGCGTTCGCGGCCTGGTCGGCGAGCTTGCCGAAGAAGTCGTCGTAGCCGCCGCCGTTGGCGAGGGTCAGCTGCGCGTTCTGCGCGGCGATGGCGTCCTCGGGCGTGGTCTCGTAGGAGTGCGGGTCGGCGCTCGGGTCGTCGATGATCGAGGTGACCGCCACCTGGTCGCCGCCGACCGCGGACAGCACGCTGCCCCACACGTTCGTGGAGGCGACGACGTTGATCTTGCCCCCGGTGTCGCTCGCGGTGTTAGTCCCACCACAGGCGGTGAGGCCGAGTACGAGGGCCGTCGCGGCGGACGCGAGACCGATCAGGCGGGGGAAACTCATCGCGAGCACTCCTGAAGTACGAGGTGGGACGCATGGTCAGAACTATTGGAAACGGTTTTCGAGTTCACCTTACCTGAACGGGTGACGATCTCACCGCCTCGGTTACCCCCGCCTGAACGTCACGTTGCGCAGTGGCGCACGCCGCACGGACGGCGTTCGACTTCACGACTCCGTTCTGAACCGTTACGGTTCCCCCATGGGGCGTCCTATGCGCATGAGGCGACAGGCGACGTTGGCGTCGCTCGCCGCGGAGCTCGGCGTGTCTCGGACCACCGTGTCCAACGCCTACAACCGCCCGGACCAGCTGTCGCCGGAACTGCGCAAGCGGGTGCTGGAGACCGCCCGCCGCCTCGGCTACCCCGGCCCCGACCCGGTGGCGCGGTCGCTGCGCACCCGCAAGGCGGGCGCCGTCGGCCTGCTGCTCACCGAGAACCTGTCCTACGCCTTCCGCGACCCGGCGGCGATCGGCGTGCTCGAAGGCCTCGCGCTGGCCTGCGAGGACGCCGGCGTCGGGCTGCACCTGGTGCCGGCCAGCCCCGGCCGGGACGACGTGGCCGCGGTGCACCGCGCCGGTGTCGACGGTTTCGTCGTCTACTCGGTGCCGGACGACGACCCGCACCTGGGCGCCGTGCTGGCCCGCCCGGTGCCGACGGTGATCATCGACCAGCCGCGCATCGAGGGCGTCGACCGGGTCGGCCCGGACGACACGACGGCGGTCACCGCGCTCGCCGAGCACATCATCCAGCTCGGCCACCGGCAGGTCGGCGTGCTGTGCATGCGGCTCGCGCGCGACCGCAACGACGGGTTCGCCTACCTGGACCGGCAGCAGAGCGCGCACTTCCACGTGCAGCGCGCCCGGCTGGAGGCGCTGGCGAAGGCGTTCGCGAAGGTCGGGGTCGACTGGTCGACGGTGCCGGTCGTGGAGCGCTTCGAGCACACCGTGGACGACGGCGCCGCCGCGGCCCGCCACCTGCTCGACGCGCACCCGCAGGTGACCGCCCTGATCTGCACTTCGGACATCCTCGCGCTCGGCGCGCTGGCGGAGGCGAACCGGCGCGGCCTGCGGGTGCCCGCGGACCTCACGGTGACCGGGTTCGACGGCATCGCCGAGGCGGAGCGCGCCGGCCTGACCACGGTGCACCAGCCGGTGCTGGAGAAGGGCCGCGCGGCGGGCAAGCTGCTGCTGTCCTCCGGCGACCACGTCAAGCCGCGGATCATCACGCTCAACACGCAGCTGCGGATCGGCACGACGTCCGCGCCGCCGCGCACGATGGAGCAGCACTGGTTCGGGCCGTGATCTCTCTCATTGCGGGGTGCTGATGGGTCCGGTGGAATGAAATCCGGACAATCTCCCGGGAGGCATTCTTGACCGCGATCGACACCCTGCTGCAGCGCAACAGCGAACTCACCGACCCCGTGCTCGGCGACCGTTCCACGGCCAGCCCGTCGATGAAGATCGCGATTCTGACCTGCATGGACGCCCGGATCAGGGTGTTCGAGATCTTCGGCCTGATCCAGGGTGAGGCGCACATCCTGCGCAACGCCGGCGGTGTGGTGACCGACGACGTGATCCGCTCGCTCGCGCTGTCGCAGCGCAAGCTGGGCACCGAAGAGGTGCTGATCATGCAGCACACCACCTGCGGTGTCTCGACCGTCACCGAAGACGGGTTCAAGGACGAGCTGGAGGAAGCCGGCGGTGTCCGTCCGACGTGGGCGGTCGAGGCGTTCCGCGACGTGGAGGACAGCGTGCGCCGGTCGATGCGGCGCGTGCGGACCAGCCGCTACCTGCCGCACACAGACAAGGTGCGCGGGTTCGTCTACGACGTGCACACCGGCAAGGTCACCGAGGTCCTGGACAACTAACCTGGGCCGGTGCCCATCGACTCCGAACTGCTGATCGACTGGTTCGACTCGTGCGCCCGGGACCTGCCGTGGCGGCGGCCGGAGTGCACGGCGTGGGGTGTGCTGGTCAGCGAGATCATGCTGCAGCAGACGCCGGTCGCACGGGTCGAACCGATCTGGCACGAGTGGCTCGCGCGGTGGCCGGTGCCGTCGGCGCTGGCCGCGGCGAGCCAGGGCGAGGTGCTGCGGGCGTGGGGCAAGCTCGGCTACCCGCGCCGGGCGCTGCGGCTGCACGCGGCGGCCACGGCGATCGCCACCGAGCACGGTGACGTGGTGCCGTCCGATGTGGACACCCTGTTGTCGTTGCCCGGTATCGGCGCTTACACGGCACGGGCGGTGGCGGCGTTCGCGTACGGCAAGCGGGCGCCGGTGGTGGACACGAACGTGCGGCGCGTGGTGGCCAGGGCGATCCACGGCGCGGGCGACGCGGGGCCGCCGTCGAACACCCGCGACATGGCCGACGTGTCGGCGATCCTGCCGCTGGACGAGGCGCGGGCCGCGCGGTTCTCGGCTGCGTTGATGGAACTGGGCGCGGTGGTGTGCACGGCGCGTTCGCCACGCTGCGCGGACTGCCCGGTGTACGCGGACTGCGCCTGGCAGAAGGCCGGCCGCCCGGCGTACAACGGCCCCGCGAAGGCGACGCAGAAGTACGCCGGCACCGACCGGCACGTGCGCGGCCTGCTGCTGGACGTCCTGCGGGGCACCCCCGAACCCGTGTGGAAGGCGAGCCTGGACGTGGTCTGGCCGGACACCGGTCAGCGGGACCGCTGCCTGGACTCGCTGCTGGTGGACGGTCTGGTGGAGCAGACCGCGGACGGCCGGTTCGCGCTGCCGGGCGAACACAAGTAGGTCAGCGGCGGCTGTCGATCTTCAGGTCCCCCGCGGTGACCTTCCGGATGTGGTCACTGGCGAGCAGGGCGTGCGGGTAGCCGGGATCGATCGCGCTGACCTCGTCGAGCCTGGCCAGCTGGGCGGGGCTGAAGGCGACCGCCAGTGCGCCGAGGTTGTCCTCCAGCTGGGCGGTGGTGCGAGCGCCGATGATCGGCGCCGTGACACCCGGGTTCCGCAGGGTCCAGGCGAGCGCGACCTGCGCGGGGGTGCACTCCAGCTCCGCGGCGACCTCCTGCACGACGTCGGCGATGGCGAGGTTGCGCTCGGTGACCAGGCCCAGACCGGCGTTGAAGCTCCTGCGGGTGCTCTCCCCGGCACCGTCGTCGCGGCGGTACTTGCCGGTCAGCACCCCGCCCGCCAGCGGCGAGTACGGGACCACGCCAAGGCCCAGCTCGCGTGCCATGGGGATCAGATCGCGTTCCCCGGTGCGCTCCACCAGGCTGTACTCGATCTGCAGCGCGACGAGCGGCGACCAGCCACGCAGGTCGGCGATCGCCTGCATGCGCGACACCTGCCACGCCGGGACGTTGGACATCGCCACGTGCAGGACCTTGCCCTGCCGGACCAGATCGTCCATGCCGCGCAGGACCTCCTCCACCGGCGTCGTGTCGTCCCACACGTGCAGGTAGAGCAGGTCAAGGTAGTCCGTGTTCAGCCGTCGCAGACTGGTCTCCACCGACGTGAACATGCTCTTCCGGTGCGGGCCGCCGGAGTTCGGGTCGCCGGGCCGGCTCAGCGTCGTGTACTTCGTCGCCAGCACGAGGCCTTCCCGGTTGCCCCGGGTGAATTCCCCCAGCAGGCGTTCGGAGCTGCCGTCGGTGTAGGTGTTGGCGGTGTCGATGAAGTTGCCACCGCGCTCGACGTAGGTGTCGAACAACTTGCGCGCGTCGTCCGGCTCGGTGCCCCAGCCCCACTCCGTGCCGAAGGTCGCCGTGCCCAGCGCCAGCGGCGAGACCCGCAGGCCGGAGCGGCCCAGCAGGCGGTAGGTGTCGAGGGTGAGCGGCATCGTGTCCTCCAGTGCTCGTGATCCGTTGCCGAGGACGAGTCTGTGGGCACGGCGAGCCGGGGGTAAGGGAACCGGTTTCCTGGGAACACCGGTCCTACCCCGGCTGTTGGACCGTCCGTGATCACTCGCACCGTGGACCCCGCGCAGGAGCTGGCCACGTTCCTGCGCAGCTGCCGCGAACGGCTGGAGCCAGGTGATGTCGGCCTGCCGTCGGGGCGGCGGGCCCGGCGGACCCCGGGCTTGCGCCGGGAAGAGGTCGCCGAGCTGGCGGGGATCAGCGTCGACTACATCGTGCGGCTGGAGCAGGCCCGTGGGCTGCGGCCATCGGCGGACGTCGTGGACGCGCTGGCCCAGGCTCTGCGCCTGACCCCGGAAGAGCGCGCCTACTTGTTCGACCTGACCCGGCAGCGCCCCCGCGACACCGGCGAACCCGCCACCGCCGCCGCGCCGCAGCTGGCCCGGCTGGTCGAGGACCTCGCCCCGCTGCCGGCGATGCTGATGAACCACCGCTTCGACATCCTGGCCTGGAACGGCGGAATGGCGAAGCTCCTCCTCGATTTCGACACCCTCCCGCCGTCGCAGCGCAACGCGATGTGGTTGTGCCTGCTGCACCCGAAGACGCGTGAGCTCTATGTCGACCGCGAACGCGTTGTGCGGGAAGGGATCGCCCACCTGCGCGCGGCCTGGGCGGCGCATCCGGACGACCAGGCGTTGACCGACCTCATCGCCGAATGCGCCAGGCGGGACGCGGACTTCGCGCGATGGTGGGCGGAACGGGACGTCAAGGTCGACGGCCGCGGCCACAAGGTGGTGCGGCACCCCGAAGCCGGCGAAATCGCCCTGCAGTTCGAAACGCTCACGCCACTTCGCGACGCGGCGCAGCTGCTGGTGATCTTCCGTCCCGCGGACGACGAGAGCCGGTCGGCGCTGGAGCGCTTGTCCGGGCGGTGACGCGCCTACCGCCCCAGCACCGCCGAGAGGAACGCCTCCACCGCGCCGCGGTAGATGTCCGGCTGCGAGTCGTGCACGACGTGGTTCGCGCCGGGGACCACCAGGTGCCGCCCCGATTGCGCGCGGCGCGCCATTTCCGCCTGCTGGCCGGGCGGCATGAGGGTGTGCTCGGCCTCCACGACGAGCATCGGGCACTTCACCGCCTCCACCGAGGACCAGTACTCGCGCCTGCCCCACTCGGCAGCGATCTCGTACAGGTCGTCGAGCGCGGCGATCAGGTGGTAGCCGTCCGGGCGCTCCTCCACGCACTCGGTGAAGTAGTCGCCCGTCTCGCCGAAGAACTCCCGCACGTGCGCGAGCGACTGGAACGGCACCGGCCACGACTCGAAGTACCCGCGCCACGTCTCGACCGTCTTGCCGCGCTGGTCCGGCGCCATGTCCTCGACCACGACGGCGTGCACGAGATCCGGCTCGGCGGCCGCGAGCGACCACGCGTGCAGGCCGCCCATCGAATGCCCGATCACCACGGCCGGTTCGCCCAGCGACCGCACCACTTCGGCGGCGTCGGCGACGAACTGTTCCGTCGTCCACGGCCCGCCCCGCGGCCCGCGCCCGTGCCCGCGGGCGTCGACGCCGACGACGTGCCCGTACCGGCGCAGCCACTGCGCGACCCGCCACCACGTGCGCGCCCGGCCCATCAGCCCGTGCAGCAACACGATCGGACGGCCGTCGCCGCCGAAGTCCACGACGCTCACGGCGCCCATTGAATCAGCTACCGAGCAGCGACCGGGTGAGCGAGTTCCGCGATTCCTGCATGTCCCGCAGCGCGGTGGTGAGCGCCTTGTCGCCGACCCGGATCCGCTCGCCGTCCGCGCCGTCGCGCATCTCGTGCAGCACCGCGCGGCGCAGCAGCTCCTTGACGTAGGACGCGGTGACGCCATCGGTCTCGGCGATCACCGGTTCGAGGTCCGCCGCCAGCTCCACCTCGCGCGCGTACAGCTCGAACAGCTTGCGCCGCCCCTCGGCGTCCGGGCGCGGGATCTCCACGGCCAGGTCGACCCGGCCCGGCCGGTCGCGCAGCGCGGACTCCAGCGCCTCCGGCCGGTTGGTGGTCAGCACGAAGGTGACGTCCGCGTCCGCGCCGATCCCGTCCATCGCGTCGAGCAGGGTGAACAGCAGCGAACCGCCCGCGCCCGGCATGGTGCGGTCCTCGGCGACCAGGTCGACGTCCTCGACCACCAGGATCGAGGGCTGCAACCGCCGGGCCAGCTCGGCGGCCTTGCCGATGAACCGCATCGCGGCGCCGGTCAGGATGATCACCGTGCTGCCGGACAGGCGGCTCAGCAGGTACCGCACGGTGTGGGTCTTGCCGGTGCCGGGCGGACCGTGCAGCAGCAGGCCCCGCTTGAGGTGCTGCCCCGCGGCGCGCAGCCGGTCGGCGTGCTCGGCGATGCCGACGATGTGGTCCTCGATCGCGGGCAGCACCCCCTCGGGCAGCACCACCTGCTCGGCGGTCAGGGCCGGGCGCGGCAGGAACGTCAGCAGCTCGTTGCCCCGGTACTCGCTGCTGCCGAAGGCGAGCACCTGGCCGCGCAGCACGTCGTGCGCACGGGCGAGCTGCTCGATGCGGTCGCGGGTCGCGCCCGCCGCCGCGCGGTCACCGGCCAGCACCTCGACCTTGGACAACGCGGACGGCCCGTGCTGCGGGTTCGGCCCGCGCAGCGCGACGACCACCGGCCCGCCGTCCGGCGCCGTCGTCAGCACCAGCCCGAACTGCACGACCTCCTCGGTCGCCTCCGGTCCGATCGCGACGGTCGCCATGTCGACCGCGCCCAGTTCGAAGGCGCCGTGCCGCCGCGCGGACGACAGCATCCCGGTCAGTTCCTCGTGCACCCGGTTCGCGCCGGTGACGCCGAACCACTCCGGCTCGCCGCCGCGTTCGGCGAGGTAGGCCTCGACGCCGCGGTGCACGTTGACGTGCTCCCACGGCGGGAAGTCCTGGCCGACCAGCACGATCTGCCGGAACCCGACGCCGAGGTGTCCGGTGATCCGGCTGATGAGCTCCTCGGCCGGGTTGTCCTCGTCGACCACGAGCGCGGCCGTCTGGACGAGTTTCCGCAGGTCCCCGGCGAGCCCCCGGGCCAGCTTGCGATCTTCCCCTGTGATCCCCATTACGTCCCAGCATAGCTGGGTAGGCTGAGGTCATGGCAGTCGTGAAGATCAATGCGATCGAGGTTCCCGAGGGCGCGGGCCCCGAGCTGGAGAAGCGGTTCGCGAACCGGGCTCACTCGGTGGACGGGCAGCCCGGCTTCCTCGGCTTCGAGCTGCTGCGCCCGGTCGCAGGCGAGAACCGCTACTTCGTCTACACGAAGTGGGAGTCCGAGGAGGCGTACCAGGCGTGGGCGAGCGGCCCGGCCAAGGAGGCGCACGCGGGCCAGAGCTCGCGGCCGGTGGCCAGCGGGGCGAACCTGCTGGAGTTCGAGGTCGTTCCGCTCGACTGATGACCGGCGACGGCCTGGCCGAGGCCGCCGAGATGCTCGCCGGCGCCTCCGCGCTCCTCGTGTGCGCGGGCGCCGGCATGGGCGTCGACTCCGGGCTGCCGGACTTCCGCGGGAACGAGGGGTTCTGGCGGGCCTATCCGCCGTACGCGCGGCTCGGGCTGAGCTTCGCCGAACTCGCCGACCCGCGCCACTTCGCCGAGGATCCCGAGCTGGCGTGGGGTTTCTACGGCCACCGGCTGGCGATGTACCGGCGCACCGAACCGCACGCGGGGTTCGACCTGCTGCTGCGGCACGGTCGCAGCCTGCCCGGCGGCGTCGCGGTGTTCACGTCCAATGTGGACGGACAGTTCCAGCGCGCCGGGTTCGAGCTGGTCGCCGAGGCGCACGGGTCGATCCACCACCTGCAGTGTGCCGTCCCGTGCGGCCCGGACATCTGGCCCGCGGACTTCTCCCTCGACGTCGACGAGTCGACGATGCGCGCCCGCCCGCCGCTGCCGTCCTGCCCGAACTGCGGCGGCCTGGCCCGGCCGAACATCATGATGTTCGGCGATTTCGACTGGCTGCCGTCCCGCACGGACGGCCAGATGCGCGCGCTGGCCGAGTGGCGGCGCGCGAACCGGAACGCCGTCGTGGTCGAGATCGGCGCCGGACGCGCGGTGCCGACCGTCCGCCGGTACGCCGAGCTCGCTTCCGCCGCGACCGGCGCGCTGATCCGCATCAACCCGCGGGAACCGGAGGTCCGGCACGGCCGCGGCGTCTCCGTCCCCCGTGCCGCGCTGCCCGCGCTGACCGCGTTGCTCGACGGCTGACAGCTTCCGGTCAGCGACCGGTAAGCGGCGCCCGGCAGCGTGGCGGCATGAACGACACCAAGGTCCTCGTTTCCGGCGCCAGCATCGCCGGACCCGCCCTCGCCCACTGGCTCACCCGCTACGGCTTCAGCGTCACCGTGGTCGAGCGCGCGCCCGGCCCGCGGCCCGGCGGGCAGGCGGTCGACGTGCGCGGCCCGGCGCTGGACGTCGCCGACCGCATGGGCATCCTCGACCAGCTGCGCGCGCACAGCACCGGCATGCGCGGGATGTCGGTCGTGGACTCCACCGGCGCCGAGGTCTACCGCACCACCGACCGCACGGTCAGCGGCGGCGAGCTGGACAACCCGGACGTCGAGATCCTGCGGGACGACCTCGCGCGGATCATCACCGAATCCGCCGGCGATGTCGAGTACCTCTTCGGCGACTCGATCGCCGGGCTGGACCAGGACGACCACGAGGTCCGCGTGGTGTTCGAGTCCGGCCGGGCACGCACCTTCGACCTGGTGGTCGGCGCGGACGGGCTGCACTCGAACACCCGCCGCCTGGTCTTCGGCCCCACCGAGCGGTTCATCCGGCACCTCGGCGTGAACATGGCCGTGTGCACGGTCCCGAACTTCCTGGGGCTGGAGAACTGGCAGGTCATGCACCAGATGCCGGACGGGGACATGCGGGGCGCGATGGTGATGAGCGCGCGGGACAACACCGAAGCCCGCGCCTACCTGATGTTCGGCTCGGCGGAGCCGGTGGACTACGACCACCGCGACGTCGAGGCCCAGAAGGAGATCGTGGCCCGCGCGCTGGCCGGGGACAGCTGGGAGATGCCGCGGCTGGTGGAACACGCCCGAGCCGCCGCGGACTTCCACTTCGACTCCGCGGCCCAGATCCTCCTGGACTCGTGGTCGCGTGGCCGGGTCGCGCTGCTCGGCGACGCCGGGTACTGCGGCTCGCCGATGTCCGGGCAGGGCACGAGCCTGGCGCTGATCGGGGCGTACGTGCTGGCCGGCGAGCTGGCCGCGGCCGGCGGCGACCACCGGGCCGCGTTCGCGGCGTACGAGGAGGAACTGCGGGACTACGCCCGCGCGAACCAGGAGATGGCGGTCATGAACCTGCGGGAGCGCCGGGCCCAGGCCGGTCAGGCGGCGGACGCGAGCGCCGCGGCCGAGGTCCTGGTCGAAACGGGTGTGGCGGAGTTCGCGCAGGTGGTGGCGTCCTACGCGGTCAAGGACTACTGACCCGCGCCACTCGATCCGGTGAACGTGAGGGTTCCACGCGTCCCGTCAGGGCCGTCGTGCCCTCTAACCAGACGGCTGCGGCCGCACGGGCGCCACCGTGCTCCTCGCAGTCGTCCGGCATACCGGATCCGGCCGTCACGCCCCCCGAGCGGCCGGATCCGGTACGCGCACTACTGCTTCAGCACCCGCTCGGTCAGGTCACGGGCGGCCGCCACCAGCTCGTCGGTGAGCGCCCCGGTCAGGTCCTCGGACGGCGTGCAGTCCGGGCCGATCACCAGCCCCGTGTCCAGCGACGGATCGGTGGCCGCGAACACGATGGATCGCGCGGCCGCCGACGCCGGTCGCTGGACGCCCTCCAGGATCTGCTCCCACATCGGGCGCAGCGCCGGCGGCAGGATCTCGGGCGTCATCGCGGCCGCGTTGGGGGTCGCCGCCGCGCCCGGGTCCGCCGCGAACACCGCGATCCCGCTGCCCCGCAACCGCTCGGCCAGTTCCCGGTTGTACGCCAGGTGCGCGAGCTTCGCCCGTCCGGACACCGCCATGCCGTAGTACTCGCCGGGCTCGACCTCCGCGTATGACGGGGTGCCCAGCGTCAGAGCGGCTTGGATGGACGACGACGTGACGTCGACGATCCGGCTCGGGCGGCCGGCGCGCAGCGAGTCCAGCAGCGCTTCGGTCAGCACCAGTGGCGAGAGGTGGTTCACCGCGAAGCTCGCCTCGATGCCCTCGGCCGTTTCCCAGCGCTCCGACCACATGCCGCCCACGTTGTTCACCAGCAGCTGCCACGGACCCTCCGCGGCGAGCCGTTCGCCGAGCGCGCGCACCTCCGCCAGCACCGAGAGGTCGGCCTGGACGAACCGGCCGCCGATGATCCGCGCCGCCGCCGCGCCGCGTTCCGGGTCGCGCCCGACGATCACCACGTCGTGGTCCAGCCGGGCCAGTTGCCGGGCCACCTCGAAGCCGAGTCCCCCGGTGGCCGCGGTCACGATTGCCTTCTGTGTCATGCCGTTCAGCTCAGCGCAGTGGCGGGAATCCGTCCAAAGCCGCGCGGACATGGGTCCATGCGGGCCGGCATGGCAGCCTGTCGGAGTGGATCTGAAGCACCTGCGGTATTTCCTGGCGGTCGCCACGGAAGGCACGTTCACCGCCGCCGCGCAACGGCTCGGCATGACGCAGCCGGCGTTGTCCCGGGCGATCCGGGCGCTCGAGGACGGGGTCGGGACGGCGCTGTTCGCCCGTGGGCACCAGGGCGCGGAGCTCACCCCGGCCGGGCGGATGCTCGCCGAGGACGCCCGGGGCATCGACGAGCACGCGCGCGCGGCGATCGCCAGGGTGGCGCGGTTCGGGCAGGAGGGGCCGCAGCTGCGGGTGACCGCGCGCCTGCGACGTCGCCACGCTCCAGGGCCTGATCGATTCCTACAACGAGCAGTACGAACCGCGGGCCGTCGCTACCGTGGCGGACTGGCAGGTCCAGGCGGACGAACTGCGCACGGGCGCCGCCGACGTGGGTCTGCTGCGCGTCCCGTTCGAGAGCCGGGGCCTGGACAGCGATCCGGTGCGGATCGACGAACGGGTCGCCTTGCTGCCGCGGTCGCACCCGCTGTCCGGCCGGGAGTCGATCGAGCGGGCCGAGCTGGACGGCGAGACGTTCCCACGCTGGGTCGACATGTCGGCCGCCGAGACGGCGTACTGGACCGGCACCGACCGGATCCCCTACGACTGGCGACCGGGCCCGCTGGTGCGCAGCGGCGCGGAGTACGCGAGCGCGGTCCGGCTCGGTCAGGCGGTCGGTTTCGTGCCCAGGACGCTGCTGCCGGAACTGCCGCTCACCGGGATCGCCGTGGTGCCGGTGCACGGCCTGTCACCCAGCGAGCTGCACGTCGTGTGGGCCGCGACCGCCACGTCCCCGGACATCGCGCGGTTCGTCCGGCACGCGCAGCTCACGGGAGCGTGATCGCGGCGAACACGGCCTTGTGGTCGGAGTTCGGCATCGGGAACACGCGGTAGGCGGTGACCGCGGCGCGCTGGTCGACCAGGACGTGGTCGATCGTGACCGGGGGCGGCAGCAGTTTCGACGGCCAGGTCGACGTGAAGCCCTCGCCCATCGCGTCGCCGGCGTCGGTGTAGCCGGTCGCGATCAGGTCCCGCAGCGTGCCGTGGTCGAGCGTGGCGTTGAAGTCCCCCGCCAGGATGCGCACCGGGCCGTCCGGATCGGGGTGCGGCAGTCCGGCGATCTCCGACTTCCACGCCCCCGCGTCGGCGACCGGCGCCGTCGGGTGCACCGCCACGACCTCGACCGACACCCCGCCCCCGAGGTCCAGGCGCGCGCTCGGCTGGGCGAACTCGGACGGTCCCGCCAGTGACAGCTGCGTGACCGGGTAGCGCGACGCCAGCCCCGACCCGGCGCCCCGCCGCGCCGGCTCCAGCACGCGGTGCGGCAGCAGCTCGAACAACCCGGCCGCCTCCAGCGCGGACACCCCCTGCGGCGTCAGCTCCAGCAGGTTCAGCACGTCGACCTGGTTCTCCCGCACCAGCCGCACGATGGTCTGCGGATCGGCTTCGCCGTAGTACATGTTCGAGGACATCACGTGCAGCGTCCGCCCGTGCACCTGCGGCTGCGCCGAGGAGAAGGCACGCGGCACCACCACCCCGCCCAGCACGAGGGCCAGCACCAGCACGGTCCCGCCGATCCACCAGTGCCGGAGCGCGAGGGTGAGCGCCGCCAGCAGCAGGCCGCAGACGATCCAGTACGGCGTGAGCGCGATCAGCGACGCGGTCAGCCGCCCGCCGTCGACGCCGAACAGGCGCATCACGGCGAACACCACGAAGACCGCGGCGAGGATCGCGAAGAAGACCACCCGCCCAGTCTTCCTGTCACGTCTGGGCGGCGGCTGACAGTCGCCTGTGCGCGCGCTGTCAGGTTCCCCCGGAAGAGTCGGTTCCGACACAGGAGGAGGATTTCATGACCTTGGCGATCCAGGCTGAGGGCCTGGTGAAACGGTTCGGGGGCACCACCGCGCTGAACGGGGTCGACCTGGAGGTGCCGACCGGCAAGGTGGTCGGCGTGCTCGGCCCGAACGGCGCCGGGAAGACCACCACCGTGCGGATACTGGCGACGCTGCTGCGTCCGGACGCCGGCCGCGCGACGGTCGGGGGCTACGACGTCGTGCGCGACGCGGTCCGCGTGCGCGGCCTGATCGGCCTGACCGGCCAGTACGCGTCGGTCGACGAGGACCTGTCCGGCACCGAGAACCTCGTGCTGCTGGGCCGTTTGCTCGGGCTGAGCCGGGCCGGCGCGCGGGCGCGCGCGGCCGAGTTGCTGGAGCAGTTCGAGCTGTCCGACGCCGCCGGGCGCGCCGCGAAGACGTACTCGGGCGGCATGCGGCGGCGGCTCGACCTCGCCGCGAGCCTGGTCGGCCGCCCCAAGCTGCTCTACCTCGACGAGCCGACCACGGGGCTGGACCCGCACGCGCGCAACGAGGTGTGGCAGGTGGTGCGGCGGCTCGTCGACGACGGCGCGACCGTGCTGCTGACCACGCAGTACCTCGACGAGGCCGACCAGCTCGCCGACACCATCACCGTGATCGACCACGGGCGGGTCGTCGCGGAGGGCCGCCCGGACGAGCTGAAGCGCCGGGTGGGCGGGCAGACCGTGCAGGTCCGGCCGACCTCGCGAGCCGATTTCGAAGCCGTGGCGCGGATCCTGACCGTCCTGACCGGCATCGAACCCGCCCGCGACACCGATGTCGGCCTGCTGACGGCGCCGGTCGGCGATCCGGTCCTGATGTCCACTTTGGTCCGGAAACTGGACGAAGCCGGCATCACCGCCGACGAGCTGGCGCTGCGCCTGCCCAGCCTCGACGAGGTCTTCCTGGCGCTGACCGGAAAGCCGGCCGAGGAAACCGCACCGGAAGGGAGCCTGGTGTGACCGTGCTCGAACTGCCCCGGCGCATCAGCCCGGGCAAGGCCCTGCAGGACGGGCTCACCCTGGCCTGGCGGGGTGTGCTGAAGATCCGCAAGAACCCGGAGCAGCTGGCCGACGTCACGCTGCAGCCGATCCTGTTCCTGCTCATGTTCGGGTACCTGTTCGGCGGCGCGATCGCCGGCAGCACGAGCGCCTACCTGCAGGTGCTGGTGCCCGGGCTGATGGTGCAGAACACGGTGTTCGCGAGCATGGCCACCGGCACCTCGCTCAACACCGACGTCACGAAGGGCGTCTTCGACCGGTTCCGCAGCATGCCGATCGCCCGGTCCGCGCCGCTGATCGGCGCGGTGGTGTCGGACGTCGTGCGGTACGCGGTGGCGCTCGCGGTGCTGCTGGTCGCGGGCACGGTCATGGGCTACCGGCTGCACACCGATCCGGGTTCGCTGGTGGTCGGCGTCGCGCTGATGCTGCTGGCCGGGCTGTGCTTCTGCTGGATCGCGGTGTTCGTCGGGATGCTCATGCGCAGCCCTGGCGCCGTGCAGGGCGTGATGGTGGCGGTCATGATGCCGATCACCTTCGGCAGCAACGTGTTCGTCCCGTCCGACACGATGCCCGACTGGCTGCGCGCGTGGTCGGACGTCAGCCCGGTGAGCCTGCTGACCGAGGCCATGCGTGGCCTGCTGAACGGCGGCCAGGTCGCCGGGCCGCTGCTGGGCGCGCTCGCCTGGATGGCGGGGATCGTCGCGGTGTTCTTCCCGCTGGCGATGCGCGCCTACCGGCGCCGGGTGGCCTGACCCACCGGGTCTCCGCCGGCCGCTGGGGGTCCGGCGGAGACCCGGTCACCCGATCCGATCGGCGACCGCGGCCTTGACCGCGGCCATCGCCTGCGAGCTGCTGAGCCGCGCGCCCCGCTGGTAGGCCTCCTCGTAGGCGTCCGCCCCGAGGATCTCCCGGAGGACGGCGACCACCGCGCGCAGCTCCGGGTCGCCGGAGTCGAAGACGCCGCGGATGGCCGCGCTCAGCCCAAGCGCCCAGGCGGCCCGCTCGGGGTCGCCCTCCGCGTGGAACGCGAGCGCGACCACGGTGGTCGCCTTCGCCACGTCCGGCAGGTCCCGGCGCTCGCTGGACGAGCGCAGCGGCGCCGCCAGCAACGCACGGGCCTCCGCGGGCCGCCCCTCGGTGACGAGCAGCGCCGCGCCGGCGACCGCGACCAGCTCCCCCGCCAGGTCGACCGGGAACGGGATCCGCGCCGAGTTCGCCGTCAGCCACGCGTGCTCGGCGCGCGCCAGCTCCAGCTCACCGGAGCGCCGGGCCACGTCGAACTTCCGCAGTGCCACCATCGCCCTGCGGTCGATCTTGTCCCCCACCAGCCGCTCGGCCTCGGCGATGTCCTGCCAGGCCGCCTCGGCGTCCCCGGCCCGGAACCGCTCCTCGGCCAGCCGGGACAGTTGCTGCACCAGGTCGTCCGCGGCGGACAGCTCGCGGGCGATCCGCACGCCCTCCTCGAACCCGGCGATCGCCGCGGCGTGCTCACCACGCAGGGAGTGCGCCTCCGCCTGCATCGCGACCGTCATCGCGGTGCCCCACCGGTCCCCGCACTCGCGGAAACCCGCCACCGCCCGGTCCCTGGCGCGCCCGCCGCGGTCCAGGTCGCCGTCCTGGTCGGCCATGAACCCGTCGGCCCAGCTCGCGCACGAGATCGCCCAGCGGTCCGAGCCGCGCAGCACGCGGCGCACCTCCTGCTCGGCGAGATCCCGGCGGCCACCGAGGAAACAACTCATCGGCAGGGCCAGCGCCAGCATCGGGTACCGCTCGACCGCCCCGGTGCGCACGCACTCGGCGGTCAGCTCGGGGAGGTCGTCCCGGTGCACCATCGGCAGGCTCGTCATGAGCGCGTGCATGACGTCGAGGCACGCGCGGGCGTGGTCCGGCAGGCCGTCGTGGCGCAGCACCTCGTCCAGCAGCGGCGCCGGTTCGGCGTTGAACCCGCGGATCACCCAGTACCAGAGCGTCGCGACGACGAGCCGCGCCGCCGTGCCCGCGTCCTGGCCGTCGAGGGCGCGCCGCACCGCCGCCATGATGTTGTCGTGCTCCGCGCCGAACACCTCGATCGCGCGGACCTGCTCGTGCCCGCGCAGTTTCGGCTCGTGCTCCTCGGCCAGCCCGGCGAAGAACCCGGTGAACCGCCGCACCACGTCGTCCCGCTCGCCGGACTCGTCGAGCCGTTCGGCACCGTAGGCGCGGATGGTCTCCAGCATCCGGTACCGCGGCTCACCTCCGGTCGACACCGCGTCCACAATGGACTTCTCGACGAGTGAGCCGAGCACGTAGAGCACGTCCTCGGCGGGCAGCAGCTCGTCGGCGCAGACGGCCTCCGCCGAGGTCACCGTGGCGCCCCCGGTGAACACCGAGAGCCTGCGCGCCAGGATCCGTTCCGGCTTCTCCAGCAGGTCCCAGCTCCACTCGACGACTGCCCGCAGGGTGCGCTGCCGCGGCACGGCGGTGCGGCTGCCGGAGTTCAGCAGCCGGAAGCGGTCGTCCAGCCGTCGCGCGATCTGGTCCGCCGTCATCGACCGCAGCCGCGCGGCGGCCAGCTCCAGCGCGAGCGGCATCCCGTCCAGGCTCCGGCAGATTTCCGTGACGGCGTCCGAAGTGGACTCGTCGAGGACGAAGCCGGGGCGCACCGCGACCGCCCGTTCGGTGAACAGCCGCACCGCCTCGGCGACCTCCAGCGGCCCCACCTGGCACAGCGCCTCACCGGTGATCGCGAGCGGTTCCCGGCTGGTGGCCAGCACCCGCAGCCCCGGCACCCGCGCGAGCAGCTGGAAAGCCACGTCGGCGGCGGTGTCCACGACGTGCTCGCAGTTGTCCAGCACCAGCAACGCGTCGCCGCCGTCGAGCAGCGCCACGATCTGCGCCATCGCGTCCACCGGCGCCTTCGGCGCGCTGGTGACGCGGAAGTCCAGTGGCCCCAGCGCGCCGAGGACCGCGCCGGTCACGTCGTCGGCGTCGCGCACACCCGCGAGCGCGACGAACCACGCGCGAGCCGGGTGGCGCTCCGCCACTTCGGTCGCCAGCCGGGTCTTGCCCGCCCCGCCCGGCCCGACGAGCGTGACCAGCCGGGACGCCGACAGCGCCCGCGCGACCTGGTCGAGTTCCCGCTCGCGGCCGACGAAACTGGTCAGCCGCACCGGGAGCGCGGGCTCGGCACGCGGCGGCGCCACCTCCCCGCGCAGGACCGCGAGGTGGGCCCCGCGGAGTTCGGCGGATGGGTCGACGCCCAGCTCCTCGGCCAGGGTCGACCGGATCCGCTCGAACACGGCCAAAGCGTCGGCCTGGCGGCCGCTCGCGGCCAGCGCCCGCATCCGCAGCGACGCCAGGCGTTCCCGCAGCGGGTGCGCGTCCCCGGCGGCGTCCAGGTCCGCGAGCACCTCGGCGTGCCGGCCGAGCGCCAGCTCGGCCTCGAAGCGATCCTCCACCGCGGCGATCCGCAGCTCGTCCAGCCGCGCGACCGGGGCCTGCGCGAACGGCGCGTCGAGCACGTCGGCCAGTGCCTCGCCGCGCCACAACGCGAGCGCTTCGCCGAGGACCGCGGCGGCCTCCCGGTGCCGTCCGGCGGCGAGCTCGCGCCGCCCACGCGCGGCCAGCTCCTCGAACCGGTGGGCGTCCACGTCGGCTTCGAGCGTGTAGCCGCCGGAGCCGGAGGTGATCGTGCCCGCGCCGCCCAGGACGCGCCGCAGCCGGGACACCAGCGACTGCAGGGCGTTCGCGCCGTCGGTGGGTGGTTCGGCGCCCCACAGGTCGTCGATCAGCGCATCGGCGCCCACCGCGCGCCCGGGGTCGAGCGCCAGGCGGGCCAGGAGCATGCGCAGGCGCGCGCCGCCGATGTCGATCGGCGTGCCGTCGTCCGCCTGGGCCCGGACCGGGCCGAGCAGTGCCACCCGCACGGGTACCACTGTTCCAGATCAGGCGCCGGGCTTGAGGCTCTGCTCGAAGTAGTCGACCATGTCCCGCGGCGTCGGACCGTCCGTGCCGAAGTCGATCCACACCAGCAGGCCGCAGATCTCGGCGTCGTCCGTGCCGAACAGCATGATGCCCATGCCGGTGGTCGTGCCTGCCAGGTAGTCGCCGCTCAGGCCGTCACCGCTCCAGCGGCCTTCGAGCGCGGTGTCCGAAGCGCCCAGCTGGGACTCGATGCCCGGTTTCAGCGCGTCGAACGACATGCCCTCGTAGTAGACGACGGACCGGCCGCTGGTGGTCGAATCGCTGGGCAGCGTGCAGGTCACCACGTTCTCGGCGCCCGCCTGCTGGATCGGCACGCCGGCCCCGCCGCGTTCGCAGGTCCCGACGTCCGGCACGGTGCCGGCGAGGCGGCGCATGCAGGACGTGAAGCCGTCGGCGTCGGGCTCGCCGCCGGTCGAGCAGCCCGCGGAAACCTGTTGGGTGGAGTGTCCGGTGCTGCCGGCCGCGGCCGGGCCGCCGGACCCGCCGCGGGTGACGGCGAGGAGGGTGATCACCAGCGCGGCGACCAGCACGCCGACGCCGGCGCCGATGAGCAGCGGCTTGCGGACGCCCCTGGGCTTGGGCGGCGGTGGCTGCCAGGCGACGGGCGGGGTGGCCGGCGCCATGGCCGGGACGGTGCGGCCGTCGATCGCGGGGATCGCGGGCGGGGTCGGCGGCGGGGCGGCCGGGACGTGGTGCAGTCCGAACGCGACCGCGGTCTCCGGCTGGTCCTGGGTGGTCGGCAGGACGCCGAGCTGCTCGGCGAGCAGGGCCGCGACGAGCGGCATGCGGCTCGGCCCGCCGACCAGGTAGACGCCGGTGAGCTGCTGCGGGGTGCGCCCGGCGTCGCGGATGGTCGCGGCGAGCATCTCGGCGCTGCGCAGCAGGTTCGGCCGGACCAGGGCCTCCAGTTCGGCGCGGGTGACCAGGACGTCGTCGAACGGTTCCGGCATCGGCACTTCGGTGTGCGCGTGGCGGGACAGGGTTTCCTTGGCCTCGCGGACGTCCTGCAGGAGCGCGCGGCGGATGCGGCGGTCGGCGAGGCTCTGCGGGCGCAGCATCCGCTGCCACTGGGCCGGGTCGGTGTGGGAGACCTGGCGGCCGACGTGTTCGAGGAGGGCCTGGTCGATGTCGAGGCTGCCGAGGTCCGGCAGGCCGTTGTCGGCGAGCACGGTGAAGCCGCGGTCGGTGACGCCGACGACGGCGCAGTCGAACGTGCCGGCGCCGAGGTCGTAGACGGCGAGGGTGCTGCCGGGCGGCAGGGCGCGGCCGAGGGAGGCGTAGTGCGCGGCGGCGGCGACCGGTTCCGGGATGAGGACCGGGTTGGGGCCGAGACCGGCCTTGACCGCGGCCTGGCGGAGGAGCTGCTGGCGGGTGGCGCCCCAGCGGGCGGGGTGGGAGAGGCGGACGTGGTCGAGCGGCTGCCCGGCGAGCTGGCGGTGGGCCTCCTCCGCGACGCGGCGCAGGACCGCGGCGAGGGCGTCGGTCACCTCGACGACGGTGTCGCCGAGCAGGAGGGTCGCGTCGTCGATGCGCCGCTTGGGGTTGGGCTCGAACCGGGCCGGGTCGAGGCGCGCCCGGCGCTCCGCGTCCTGCCCGACGACCAGCGTGCCGTCCTCGCCCGCGAAGACCGCGGAGGACATGGTGACCGACCCGTCGACCTCGATGACACGCGGCCCGCGATCGAAGGCGGACAGGACGGCCACCGTGCCCGACGTGCCCAGATCGATCGACAGGACGTTCATGTGCCTCCCCTCAGCGCAGCGATCACACTATCGGGGAGACCCCGCGCCCCGAGAGGAGTCGCCCCCGGAAGCGCTCTCGTTTCGGCGGTCAGGCCGACCGGTGTGCCGGCTCGGTGGCCGACACGGTGACGTCGTGGTCGTCGAAGTCCGCCACGACGCGCAGCCTGCCGCCCAGCGCAGCCACGTAGCGGGCGATCGTGTCCAGCTCCATCTGCCGCGGGTCGCCCTGTTCGAGCTGGCTGATGCGCGGCTGGCTGACCCCCATGCGGCGCGCCAGCTCGGTCTGGCTCACACCGGCGTCCTCACGCAACTGCGCGAGCCGGAACCCGAGGACGTAGGCCTGAGTCGCCTCCGCGGCATCGGCCATGACGACGTTCACGTCCCGGCCGGCCTGGACGTCGATGTTCAGCTTCTCCGCCTTGACCTCGTTCCACGAGCGGCCCATCAGTCCTCCTCCCCCGCCAGGTGCTTCTCGTACCGGTTCTCGGCCAGCGGGATGTTGATGTCGTACCAGCGCTTCCAGTTGCCCGCCTTGTCGCCGGCCACGAGGAGTATCGCCCGGCGAAAGGGATCGAACGCGAACAATATCCGGATCTCTGTGCTACCCGCGGACGCCGGGCGCAACTCCTTCAAGTTGTGGAGGCGTGAGCCCCGCAACCGGTCCACCAGCGGCCTGCCGAGCCCTGGCCCGTGGCACGCGAGGAGGTCGATGGCTGCCTCGACGAGGTCGGCCGAAAGCGGATCGGTCCGGCACAGATCGACGAACCACTCGTCCACCTCCCGGTGCAACTCGATCTCCCACCCCATGCGCAGAATATAACGCACACCTTATGAGTGCAAGTAACCAGCCCGGAAACGCGAGAGTGCCCCCAGGGAACCAGTCCCTGGGGGCACTCGCGTCTTGCGGTCTTACGAGATCAGCGCTCGCCTTCGGCGTCGTCCTCGTGGGTGCCCGCGCCGATGCTCACCGGCGGGGCGTCGGGGACGTCGGCCGGCTTCGGCTCGCCGCGGAAGACGAAGCGCGCCTCGTCGTCGCGGTCCTCCGGGTTGCCGCTCCAGCCCTCGACGTCGACGATCACGATCTGACCAGCCTCGACCTCGCCGAACAGGATCTTCTCGGACAGCTGGTCCTCGATCTCCCGCTGGATGGTCCGGCGCAGCGGACGGGCGCCGAGCACCGGGTCGAAGCCGCGCTTGGCCAGCAGCGCCTTCGCCTTGTCGGTCAGCTCGAGAGCCATGTCCTTGGCCTTCAGCTGCTTCTCCACCCGCGTCACCATCAGGTCGACCATCTCGATGATCTGCTCCTGGGTGAGCTGGTGGAACACGATGATGTCGTCGATCCGGTTGAGGAACTCGGGCCGGAAGTGCTTCTTCATCTCCTCGTTGACCTTCTGCTTCATCTTCTCGTAACGCGATCCCTCGTCGTTACCCGAAGAGAAGCCGAGGCTGACGGTCTTGGAGATGTCCGACGTGCCCAGGTTCGAGGTGAAGATCAGCACCGTGTTCTTGAAGTCGACCGTGCGGCCCTGACCGTCGGTGAGCCGGCCGTCCTCCAGCACCTGCAGGAGCGTGTTGTAGATCTCCTGGTGGGCCTTCTCGATCTCGTCGAACAGGACCACGGAGAACGGCTTCCGGCGGACCTTCTCGGTCAGCTGGCCACCCTCCTCGTAGCCGACGTACCCCGGAGGGGCGCCGAACAGCCGCGAGGCGGTGTAGCGGTCGTGGAACTCGCCCATGTCGATCTGGATGAGCGCGTCGTCCTCGCCGAACAGGAACTCCGCCAGCGCCTTGGACAGCTCGGTCTTACCGACACCGGACGGGCCGGCGAAGATGAACGAGCCGGACGGGCGCTTCGGGTCCTTCAGGCCGGCACGGGTGCGGCGGATCGCCTGGGAGACGGCCTTGACGGCGTCCTCCTGGCCGATGATCCGCTTGTGCAGCTCGTCCTCCATGCGGAGCAGACGCGTGGTCTCCTCCTCGGTGAGCTTGAACACCGGGATGCCGGTCCAGTTGGCCAGGACCTCGGCGATCTGCTCGTCGTCGACCTCGGCGACGACGTCCAGGTCACCGTCCTTCCACTGCTTCTCCCGCTCGGACTTCTGCGCGAGGAGGTTCTTCTCCTCGTCACGCAGCCGGGCGGCGCGCTCGAAGTCCTGCGCGTCGATCGCGGACTCCTTGTCGCGGCGCACCTTGGCGATCTTCTCGTCGAATTCGCGCAGGTCCGGCGGAGCCGTCATGCGGCGGATGCGCATGCGGGCGCCGGCCTCGTCGATCAGGTCGATCGCCTTGTCCGGCAGGAACCGGTCGTTGATGTACCTGTCGGCCAGGGTGGCCGCGGCGACCAGCGCGGAGTCGGTGATCGACACGCGGTGGTGCGCCTCGTAGCGGTCCCGCAGGCCCTTGAGGATCTCGATGGTGTGCTCGAGCGACGGCTCGCCCACCTGGATCGGCTGGAAGCGGCGCTCCAGCGCGGCGTCCTTCTCGATGTACTTGCGGTACTCCTCGAGCGTGGTGGCGCCGATGGTCTGCAGCTCGCCGCGGGCCAGCATGGGCTTGAGGATCGACGCGGCGTCGATCGCGCCCTCGGCGGCACCCGCGCCGACGAGCGTGTGCAGCTCGTCGATGAACAGGATGATGTCGCCGCGGGTCTTGATCTCCTTGAGCACCTTCTTCAGGCGCTCTTCGAAGTCACCGCGGTACCGGGAACCGGCGACCAGGGAGCCCAGGTCCAGCGTGTAGAGCTGCTTGTCCTTCAGCGTCTCGGGCACCTCGCCCTTGACGATGTTCTGGGCGAGGCCCTCGACGACGGCGGTCTTGCCGACGCCGGGCTCGCCGATCAGAACCGGGTTGTTCTTGGTGCGGCGGGACAGCACCTGCATGACCCGCTCGATCTCCTTGCCGCGCCCGATGACCGGGTCCAGCTTGCCCTCACGCGCCGACTGGGTGAGGTTGCGGCCGAACTGGTCGAGCACCAGCGAGGAGGACGGGGTGCCCTCGCCGCGGCCGGCGCCGGCCTCGGCCGGCTCCTTGCCCTGGTAGCCGGAGAGCAGCTGCAGCACCTGCTGGCGCACCCGGTTCAGGTCCGCGCCCAGCTTGACGAGCACCTGCGCGGCGACGCCTTCGCCCTCGCGGATCAGGCCGAGCAGGATGTGCTCGGTGCCGATGTAGTTGTGGCCGAGCTGCAGCGCCTCGCGCAGCGACAGCTCGAGCACCTTCTTGGCGCGCGGGGTGAACGGGATGTGCCCGCTCGGGGCCTGCTGGCCCTGGCCGATGATCTCCTCGACCTGCTGCCGCACGCCTTCCAGCGCGATACCCAACGATTCGAGCGCCTTGGCGGCGACACCCTCACCCTCGTGGATCAGGCCCAGGAGGATGTGCTCGGTGCCGATGTAGTTGTGGTTGAGCATCCGGGCCTCTTCCTGGGCCAGGACGACCACCCGCCTCGCGCGGTCGGTGAACCTCTCGAACATTCCCACTCCCTCGACTGCTGCGCCGGCGGTGAGCACCCATCACTTCGCGATGGATTCAGCACCGTGAGTCCACTGTAGTAGCCATGCGGTCCCACCGGACTACCACTGGGGCGGATTAGGTCACAGCTGGTGTAGACGCCGGAAACCCCCGGCGATGAGTCTGCGCTGGTAGCTGACGTACATGTGCAACGCGGGACTTCTCCCGGCGATTCCGCAAGCCCCGGTTTGTCCGCTCACCGCGAACACCCCCGGGACGGGGACGGGACTGGCGCTCGCGCGTGAATTGAGTAAGGTAAGGCCAACCTAACCACTCGGATGGAGCAGGGAGGTCCGCCATCGAAACCGCGCTGGGCGCTCTCGGAGCGTCCGTCACGAGGGTGGCCGCCCTGCAGGACCGCATGGAAGTGCGCGCCGACCTGCCCGCGACGGGCGGCTGGCAGCGCTGCGGCGACCTGCTGGCCGACCCCGCGCGGTTCGACGTGTGGCGCAAGCTCCTCGGCGAGTGGCTGCGCGACGGCTTCGGCGAGGCGCCCGAACGGACGACGGCCGGGTTCGTCATGTCGTGGTACCTGCACGTGCCGGCGTTCACCGGTGCGTTGCTGCTCCATCACGAACGGCGAGTACCCATGCTGCGGCCGGGTGAACTCGCCTTCCGCCTGTGCGCGGACCGCCCGCACCCCGAAGGTGTGGCGGTGCTGGGGGACGAGTTCTACTGCCTGCCCGGGGACCCCGAAGCGGACCGCCCCGAGGCGACGGTGGTCGCGGACGAGCGGGCGCTGGCCGCGGTGCTGCGCGCTCGTTACACGGCGCACGCGGCGCAGTTCGTGCAGGCGTACGCGCCGCTGAGCCGGCTCGGCCGCCGGATGCTCTGGGCGGCGGCGACGGACGCCCTGGACAGCACGCTCTGGTGGGCGGGCCTGTACGCCGGGGACGAGGAGGCGGGCGTCGCGGACGCGCAGCTCGTGCTGGACGAGCACTACCCGCCGCTGACGGCGTCGACCCGGCTGCGGCCGACCGAGGACGGGTGGGCCCGGCGGCGGGAGAGCTGCTGCTTCTCGTACCTGCTGCCGGAGCAACCCCTGTGCGAGGGCTGCCCGCGCACCTGCCGCCGGTGACTTTCACCACACCGGCCCGACGCGGTTGATCCCGCTCGGTTCACCGACGGGACCGCCCCGCCGCGGCGAAGCCCTCGCCCCGGCACGCCGGACTCCAGGGCCAGTAGCCGGGAGCCGGGGCAGCGTTCAGCCACAAACGGTCCAGCTCCGGCGCCTCGCCCCCCGCACGGCACCCCACGGCGGACGCCACCCCCAGCCCCCGGCCCAACAGCCAACAGTCGGCAGCCGGCAGCCCTAGCCGCGCCACCTCGGCCCCGGCACCCCAGGGCGCCCCGCTAGGCGCGCCACTCCGGATCGCGGCCCGTCAGCGCCAGCAGCCGGACCAGC